>NZ_DJGL01000103.1:0-57675 GCF_002432735.1 Mesotoga sp. UBA5847
GCCGAAGGCAGCCTTGCGTCCCCGGATGCTTCTCCGGGCATTGCGCCCTGGCGAAGCCAGCCTTGCGTCTCATTCCACTCTTTCCAACCTGACCCGCTACCACGCGTTTACGGTGTATACTTTTGATTAATAGCGGCTTCATTGCTTCAGGAGGGGGTGCACCAAGTTGAGGATCGGAATTGCCGGACTCGGCACAGTAGGGTCCTGCGTATATGCTATTCTTTCTGAAAAGGGAGATGATATCGAGAAGAGATCGGGAAGGAGATGTACTGTCTCCAAGGTGATAACAAGGACTCGAAGCAAGTACGCCAAACTTGGAATCCCGTCCGACCTGATCGCAGAGGATTTCGAAGACCTGATTATCAACAGCGATATTGTAGTCGAGACTATTGGCGGGACTGAGGCCGCCAGAAAACTGGTTAGACAGTCTCTGGAACTCAACAGAACAGTGGTTACCGCGAACAAGATGCTTATCTCCGAATTCGGTAATGACTTCTCCGGCAGTTCCGTAATTAAGAGTCTCTTCTTTGAAGCTGCCGTGGGTGGCGGCATTCCAATAATCTCGCTTCTTGAGGACTACCTGATATTCCACGGAATCAAACGCATACGCGGTATACTCAACGGAACAACGAATTTCATTCTATCTGAGATGCAGAAGGGAATGGGGTACCAAGAAGCTTTGAGGCTTGCTCAGGAAAGGGGTTATGCAGAAGCCGATCCGTCAAGCGATGTAAAGGGCTTAGATGCAGCATACAAGCTATCGGTGCTCACGGGGATAAAGACTGGGATTTTCCCCGGAATAGCGACAATAGAGACGAAGGGAATTGAAGGTATAGATAAGCTAGATATAGAGAGGGCTGCAGACGAAGGGAGGAAGATCAAGCTCATAGGGACGATTGATTTCGAGAAGGAAGGAGCTTATGTTAGACCTCAGGAGCTAGAAAGAGATGATCCACTTTGGAGCGTAGATGGTGTTGAGAATGCCATAGAGGTTGAAACGGATCTGTCTGGAAGGTTTATTCTCAGGGGAGAGGGTGCAGGCGCACAACCAACTGCAACTGCGATTATCTCGGATATTCTAAGGGCATCGAGATACGCCGAGAAGCAGAGCAATTCAGTCGTGATAATGAAGTTTGGAGGAACGTCGGTCGATACGCCGGAGAAGATAAGGGATGTTGCAAAACGTGTTCAGAGAAAGGTTCAAAGCGGAGTCAAGCCCGTTCTGGTTGTTTCGGCCATGGGGGTCGAAACTGACACTCTCTATGAACTCGCCGGAGAGATCTCCAGTAAGCCAAACGGCAGAGAGATGGATATGCTTCTAGCTACCGGCGAACAGAAGTCTATAGCACTTGTAGCGATGGCAATTCAGGAGCTGGGGATGAAGTCTATCTCACTTTCCGCCAATCAGGCTAGGATTCAGACTGACTCGAATTTCTCAAATGCAAGGATCGTCTCAATCGATGCGGATCTAGTGAGTCGCCACATTTCAAATGGATATGTTCCCGTTGTTGCAGGCTTTCAGGGATCGACATATACTGGCGAGATCACGACGTTAGGACGAGGGGGTTCGGATCTTACGGCCGTAGTGCTTGCGAAGGCTCTGGGATCACAACTGTGCGAAATCTACAAAGATGTGGATGGCGTATATTCTGCCGATCCGAGGATAGTTGAGGATGCCAGACCTATAAAAGAGATCTCATGGGAAGAGATGATCGAGCTTTCCAAACAGGGAGCTCAGGTGCTTCAAAGCCGAGCGTCGGAATTCGCCAGGAAGTATGATATAAAGGTGCTCGTGAAAAACGCGCACACGAACGCCAGAGGCACACTTATATGGAGGGGATCGAAAGTGGAGCAACCTATCGTAAGCGCAGTAACTTCTGATCAGGATATCGTAAAAGTAGTTCTGCAGGAAGTTCCTGACAGGCCGGGAATAGCTGCAAGAGTGCTCAAGACTCTTACCGAGCAGAATGTGAATATCGATATGATAATACAGAGTATGAGAAGTGGTGATTTCAACACAATGGCCTTTACCGTTCAGGCGAGCGACCTTGCAAAGCTCAAGCAGGATATTTTGAAATCGAGAAGCGAAGCCAGAGAAATAACCATAGAAAGAGCTATTGCAAAGATTTCCATAGTGGGCGTCAACCTGACTGCCACACCGGCCATAGCTGCGACTCTCTTCGAGACTCTTGCAAATGAAGGGATCAACATAGATATGATAAGCGCCAGCAACAGCAGAATCTCGGTCGTAATTGACAGCAAGAAGGTGCGTTTGGGTGTAAACGCTATTCACAGTGCCTTCAGTCTGGGGGAGATCGAATGAAAGGGTTAATAGCTAGCTACGAGAGATTTCTTCCCGTAACTCAGAGTACTCCGAGGATTACCCTCCTTGAAGGAAACACACCTCTGATATATCTGGAAAACATCAGCAGGAAATTCGGACCGAAAGTTTACGTGAAGTATGAAGGGGCCAATCCCACAGGCTCTTTCAAAGATAGAGGGATGGTTCTGGCTATCGCCAAGGCGATTGAAGAGGGTTCAAAGGCCGTAATTTGTGCCTCTACCGGAAATACTTCGGCCTCTGCTGCCGCTTACTCTGCAAGGACCGGTTTGAAGTCGATAATCTTGATTCCGGAGGGAAAGATCGCTCTGGGTAAGCTTGCTCAGGCGATGATCTATGGTGCAAAGGTAATTCAGATAGATGGGAATTTCGATGACTGTCTTGAACTTGCGAAGAAGATTTCTGAAGAGTATCCGGTAACGCTTGTGAACAGTCTGAATCCATACAGACTTGAGGGTCAGAAAACTGCCGCTTTCGAGATAATCGACGTTCTGGGAAGGGCTCCTGACTACCACTTCATACCAGTAGGGAACGCGGGCAATATTGCTGCCTACTGGATGGGTTATCGGGAGTATCACGAGAGAGGTCTGTCAGGCAGCCTGCCCAAGATGATGGGCTTCCAGGCCGAGGGAGCTGCCCCAATTGTATATGACAGGGTCTTCGAACACCCCGAGACTATTGCGACCGCCATTAGGATTGGTAACCCTGCAAGCTGGAAGAAGGCAGTCGCTGCAAGAGACGAATCGGGAGGGGTAATAGAGGCCTTGACCGACGAAGAGATCTTGAACGCGCAGAAGCTGCTCGCGAGCACCGAGGGTGTCTTCTGCGAGCCGGCCTCTGCAGCTTCTTTTGGCGGCTTTTTGAGAAAAGCCTATCAAGGGCTTATCCAGCCGAGTGATGTCGTTGTCTGTACTTTGACCGGGAACGGTCTCAAAGACCCCGATGCAGTCATCAAGTCTGTAGACATGCCTGTAGTCATTCATAACAGTCTGGAGGCAGTCGTTCATGAGGCAGGTCTGAAATGAGACTGAGGGCGCCGGCCACGACGGCAAATATGGGAAGCGGATTCGATGTCGTCGGCATGGCTTTGAAGCTCCATAATACCGTTCAATTCGAGAAGGCGAATCGACTTAAGGTTCTATCTATAGGTAGATATGGAAGAGAGATCGAGGATGCCGAAGAGATTTTCAGAAGTTCTATAGCGAGATTTGAGAAGATTACCGGCAAGGTGGTACCGGGAATCCAGATAATTCAGGAGTGCGATATTCCGCCGGCTCGCGGCCTGGGTTCGAGCGCCGCAGCGATTGCTTCAGCTCTGTTTATAGCAAACATCATGACCGGCGGGAGTATTCCCGTAAGGAAGCTTCTCGAGATCGGGACCGAGATCGAAGGCCATCCCGACAACATCGTCCCATGTATGCTTGGAGGGCTCGTTGTCTCTTACTACGACGGAAAGAGATTCGACTACGAGAAGTTTGAAATGCCAGATCATAGACTGACTTTTCTGGTGCCAGAATTCAAGCTCTCCACAGATGTAATGCGAAAGGCGCTTCCCGAATCGATTCCCTTTGAAGACGCTGTGAGCAATATAAAAAGCGTTTCGCAATTTGTAGCCAAAATCTCAAAGGGCGACCTTGGTAGCGCTCTGAAATACTCACAGGATGAAATCCATCAGACTTACAGAATAAACAGCGATTCACGGATGAAGGAATTCGTCCTCAGCATCGAAGAGAGAAGGCCTTCTTTCTGGTTTGTCAGTGGTTCGGGCTCGGCGGTCTGCTGCGATCTGGAAGATGTGGACGGAATTCCATATCTGGAAGCAGTCATAAGAACCACCCCTGCAAACGAACCATTTATCGTAGGTCTGTGAGTAATTGACTAGATAACGAGTTTCAGTCAGCTTCGATAAACAGTCTCTATGGCGCCTTCACATGGAAACAGGTCATCGAATATCCGGTAGTATAGAAGCTCTTCCTTTGATCTAATTCCGCTGTTTCGCCGTTCGTTCTCAAGTTCGGAGTCGGATATCGTCTCCTCCGCATACTCTTTCATCAGATGCGATGAGCCCGAACCGACGCTGAACTTGCTCTTCTTACGCCACACGACGCTCTCCGGCAGCTCGTTTTCGAACGCCTTTCTGAGAATCCACTTCTCTGTCTTTTCCGGTCCGTGGATCTTCCATTCAGCGGGTATGGAAAAGGCAAGATTCAACACCGAAGGGTCCATAAAGGGTACATCGAATTCGATTCCGAATGCAAGACTCATTCTGTCGTTCCGCTGGAAGCCCGAGCGATAACCGTTTCTCGTAATCCTTATCGACTCTTTGTCTATAGACTCTGCACTGGGCAGATCCTTCATGTACTCATAGCCGGCGAAGAGCTCGTCGGCCCCTTCTCCCATGAAGACGAACGAACTGCCTTCATCGGCTGCCAGCTTCGAAACGAAGTAATTGGGAATAGCGCTTCTGACCAATGGAGGATCGAACGACTCGAGATGATAGATTACTTCGGGCAAGACTTCGAGCATCTCATCGAAATCATAGGTGTGCTCTCTATGATCCGTGCCGAGGTACTCGGAAACCTCCCTTGCGAATTCCGGGTCTTCCCCGTCGCCGCTTCCAACGGTAAATGTTCTCAAGGACCCGCTCAGCGAACTAGCAACAGCTGCAATACAACTGCTGTCCAAACCGCCGCTCAAGAAGACTACCGCGTCATACTTAACTGCTGAGAGCCTCTTTTCAACGGCCTCTTCAAGAGAACTCCGCAGCAGTTCGGCTGCCTCTTCTTCGTTTCGAGCATCTGACTCATCTGTAAGCAGGTCTTCGAGTGAGGAGTACTTCTTGAACCCTTCGATGGAAGAGAAGTAGTAACCCGGCGGAAAGACCTTCACCTCACTACAGAAGGGTGTCAGAGCCTTGAGTTCGGAGGCACACGCGATCGACCCGTTTATGAAGCAGTAGTAAAGAGGCTTCATGCCTAAAGGGTCTCGGGCGATCAGAGTTTCTCCGGCTGTATCTATTGCGAAGGTAAAAGATCCGTCCAGCCTATCTATGAATCGATTCCCATACTTCCTGCGAAGACTCAGTATCTTCTCCGGCCAGGGCGCATCGGAGCAGTTTCTGAGAAAACCGTCGAAAACGACGTACTCACCATGCCCTTCAAAGACATTCATGTCATCCTCATAGGCATTGCTCAACACAGCGCCCATACCTACCTCTCCGCCTGCCGCGAGGACTCTTGTCTCGCTCCCCCTATGTGCAAGAAAAGATAGCGAGTCTTCTATCATTTCTCTCTCGCCCCTATAGAAAACAGCGATTCCGCTCATCAAAAATCCCTCCATTTTGTTCCATGCGCGAGGACTTACCTGAAGCTACTTCTGGGATCATTACTATTCTGACACATAATAATTATATCATGTGAGGAAATCTCCAAAATTCATTTCTGAAGCCAGGTCCGCGCATCGCGTTCCAACTAGCTCAGAAGGCTTCATTCACTTAGTTCACAAGGAGGATTTCTGTATAATGGGAGTGCAGAGATTCCATTCACTTTGGAGTATCTGTTCTTTGCAGGTTATCATTTGTTTCTTATTCTTTTTCTGCACAGGGGATTGGGGAGGTGCGTTATGAAGATAGCAGTAATTGGAGCTGGCAACGGTGGACAGGCTCTTTCGGCGGTCCTTGCGATGCGAGGACATGATGTCTCGCTTTACAACAGGAGTCAAAAGAGAATACTACCGATACTTGATGACCGGAAAATAAGAGTTGAAGGTGAGTCTAGCGGAAAGGCCAAACTCAAGTACGTCGGAACGGATATGAAGAAGGCGATAAATGGGGTAGAGGCAATCATGGTGGTCGTGCCTGCCTTTGCTCATGCTCAGATTGCCGCCGGTCTGGCCGACTGCGTTACGGAAGGGCAAATCATAGTTCTGAATCCGGGCCGAACCGGAGGCGCGCTCGAGTTCGATAAGATCTTCAGGGAGAAGGGCGTTAGAGAGAAAGTGGTAATTGCCGAGGCCCAAACCTTCGTCTTCGCTTCGAGAATCTCTGGTCCGGGGATGGTAAGGATATTCAGGATAAAGAACGCCGTTCCGATTTCTGTTCTGCCTTCAAAGGAAAACGAGGCGATCATGCCGATAATAAGCGAGATCATGCCCGAGTTTACACTGGCAAAGAACGTACTGTACACAAGTTTCAACAACATAGGCGCAATCTTTCATCCCGGTGCGATACTTATGAACGCCGGTTGGATTGAGACGAAACACGGAGACTTCCAGTTCTACTTAGAAGGCATAAGCCCATCGGTCGCGAGAGCTTTGGAAGCGCTGGACAGAGAGCGCTGCGAGGTCACGAAAACTCTTGGCGTTGAGGCAATGGGCGCCAAGGAGTGGCTTGACTATGCTTATGACGTCAAAGGCGAGGACCTATATACGGCCATCCACAGCAACGAAGGCTATAGAGGGATAATGGCCCCGATAAGCATAGAGAACAGATACATAATGGAAGATGTGCCGATGAGCCTCGTTCCGATCAGCTGCTTTGGAAAGAAGCTCAAAATAGAGACGAAAGTCATAGATTCTATAATCAATATTGCTGGAGCGGTTATGGAGAGAGACTTCTGGAGCGGAGGGAGAAGTCTGGCCAGTCTCGGTGTTGATAAAATGTCCGTTGAAGAACTTACCAGGTACGTGGAGGAAGGGACCTGATATGAAGATACTGGCGGGAGCTATCGGGAGCGACATACACACTGCTGGCATTCTGAATTTCCTCTATCTGGCCGAAAGGGAAGGCTACGAGACGACATACATTGGAAGTGTAATCGGTATAGACAAGCTGTTGGACAGTGTGGAAGAGGCTTCACCTGACATAGTTGCGGTGAGCTACAGATTGGGCAAGGAATCTTGCGAGCAGCTACTGCGCGAACTGAAGCTGTCTCTGGAGAACAGGGGGATCGAGAAAAGACTGATCTTCGGTGGAACGGTTGAGACTGCTGAAATAGCAGAGAGAAGCGGTCTCTTCGAGAAGGTCTTTGATGGCAGCGAGATGCCGGAAGAAGTCGTTATGTTCCTCAGGGGCACGACAGATGCAAAAGGCCAGGTTGATTACCCGCAGTCGCTTCTCGAAAGAATAACATCTAAGAAGCCCTATCCGTTGATAAGGCATCATATAGGCCTGGAAACCGTTGAAGCAACTGAGAAGGCCGTCCGGAATCTCGCCGAATCCGGATTGCTGGATATCATCTCTCTTGCCCCGGATCAGAACTGCCAGCAATGGTTCTTTCAGCAGGAGAATATGATCTCTTCTGAAGACGGAGCCGGCGGCGCTCCCTTCAGAACTAGAGAGGATTTTGAAAGAATATATGAGGCAAGCCGAACAGGGAACTATCCATTGATGCGCTGCTACTCAGGAACAAGAGATCTTCTAAAGTTCTCACTCCTCTTCAAAGAAACAATAAACAACGCCTGGGCGGCCGTGCCTTTGACATGGTACTCGCAGCTTGACGGCAGGTCGGATCGCGAACTGCTCGAAGCGATTAGAGACAATCAGGGGGCGATAGCCTGGAACGGAGGGAAGGGCATCCCGGTCGAGATAAACGAGGCCCATCAGTGGGCGCTGAGATACTGCCATGCCGCAGTCGAAGTGACCACCGCCTATCTTGCCGCCCTCTGCGCCAAGCGCCTCGGCGTAGAAGTGTACGTTGCGCAGTACATGTTTAACACGCCACCGGGAATCTCTCCAAGAATGGATCTGGCAAAGGCGCTCGCAAAAAAAGAATTGATCGAGTCTTTGAAGGATGATAACTTCACACCGGTTACGATGGTAAGGCCCGGACTCATGTCTCTTCCAGCCGACCCCAATCTGGCTATGGGTCAGCTGGTAACATCCGTTTATACTGCTATGAACATTGACCCGGAGATCGTTCATGTTGTCGCTTACTGTGAAGCGACAAGAAGGGCCTCAGATGCAGAGATCATAGAAAGCGTGAAGATGGCCAAACAGGCGATAAACGAGGCGATCAAAGGGATTCCCGACTTCAAGCAGGATAAGGAGATTCAAAATCACAAGGAATACCTCAAGAGTGAATCTGCAACGATCATAGAGGCAATGGAGAAGATCAGAACAGGCGAGCTCACATCGCCCGAGACAATTTACACGGCAATCAAACTGGGCATTCTCGACGCCCCTGGTTTGAGCAAGATGTCAGTAGCCAAAGGAGCAGTTCGGACAGCCATTATCGACGGCCAGTCCTGCGCGGTCGATGAGGAAGGAACGAAGATAGACGAAAACGATAGACTTACCGCTTTGACAAGTGAAAATGGGGATTGAGATGCACCGAAGATCGTCGGCGGTCGCAATGCCGGCAAAGAACATGCCGGGACGCAAGGCACTGAAAAGCATCAGTGGACGCAAGGCTGGGCAAGAACGGCCCAGGTCGCAATGCTGCCTTCGGCAGGAGGCGATTTTGAAGCCAGTCTGCTAACGCAGGCCAGTCAGGCTTCGCCTGGCCAGTCTCGCCTTCGGCGAGGCCAGTTCCGGCGCGCCGGGCAGAAGAGACGATGAACGCTGATGAAGACCACGTTGACCGTCATCGGTTCTCCGTTCTCCGTAAAAGCTGTTTCTTCGGAGAACAGAGGACGGCCAACGGCTAAGTAAATTCAGACTTCATCTCTAGCATCTCGCCAGCCTGATTTGAAATAGAATAGGTATGTAACATGTTTGTGCGTTGAGTTATAAACTAGAATGATTTAAAAGTATATACTCATTCTAGCCAATAATACTTCTGAGACAAGACTGAGTATGTTCTCTACTCGACTGTGGGTGAATGATGGAAAAGAGGCTGCTTTTTACAATGGTCCTGTTCCTGACGGGAGTTTTTAGCCTGTCTCTAGCTATCACAAGCTACGTAGACCCGGTGGGATTTCCCGCTCCCTGGCCGGATAATCCAAGCCAGCCGCTAGCTTCTTATGAGTTCAACAGTCTCAACGACCTTATAGATTACTACCCTACGAATTCCTGGAATGTAGCCGGCGGTATTCTATCGCTTACCGCTTCTGGCGAGCGCAGAGCGATACTTGATGGGAACGAAGGCTGGGGCGATTACGTTGTGAGGAGCTTTGGCAGGATCACCGACGGGATTCAGTCCGGCGGCTCCGGTTATGCGATATATGTCAGGGCTACCGGTACTGCCAGGAACATAAACGCCTACGCTTTTCAGGTCGATCCGGGACTTGGGAATAAATTCGCATTGAGAAAGGTCACAGATGGTAGAGAGTCCGGCGTTCTAGCCTCGGGAACGCCTGCCGCAGGTTTCGACTGGCTGGAATGGCATGAAGTAACCATAGTGGCCATGGGTAATACATTCACTATGTTTGTCGATGGAATTGAGGTTTTGAGATACACTGACAGCGATAACCCTTTCATGAACGGAAGAGTTGGTCTCAGATCCTGGGGACCGACACAGGTCGAATTTGACTATGTTCGAGTGAATGAAAGCACTTCGGCAACCAACGAGTGGATCCCTTACACTTACTCGAGAGACCCGATTTACGACGCTTCAGGCAATACTGACAATTCTAATGGGGGGACCAGTCCCAGGCAGGAAGCAGATTTCGTCAGTTCTCAGAATCTGCCTGCGATACAGTTCTTCGCCGACTGCGACAATCTCATGTTCAGAATGGTGCTTGCCAACAACCCTCTACAACTACAAGGTTCTGGGACTCCCTATAAATCTTCTACATGGAACATACTTATAGATATAGACGGCGACGGTTATAGAGACTTCGCGATTGAACTCGACGGAACCGACCAAGGAATTGCGCCCGACGATATAAAGGTATATTTCAGCACAATCAGAGATCAGTATCTCTACAATAATGATTTGATCTGGAAACAGGATAGCGCAAAGCACTTGATTAGTCCGACAAACGCCGACGGCGAACCCGGCAGTCCGGCAAACTGGGATAGAGATCCCTCGCCTCTAGTGTGGGATTTTGGAAGAACCAGAGTGATCGAGTACGTTGATCCCTCGCTAGGTACTGTTTATCTTCTGGATATCCAGGTGCCACTGGCAGCTCTAGACGCTACTTCCAGAGGCGGGCCGAAACTCACTACCGACGATATCTTCCAGCTTGCGTTCACTACAAGTTCGAACACGAACAATCCTATACAGAGAGATCTTGCATTCCAGGGGACCTATACGATGGGTCTTAATAAACCCATCCCCTTTGGAGACCTTGTGAATTCATGTGGGCATATTTCGCAGATTCCTCTAACATCCAGGATCACCATTTCCGGCTGCGGTCCTTCCACGATCGAGGCTTTTGTGCTCGATTCGCATACCGCCGTCGGAGGAGCAATACGTTCGACGGTCACAAGCGTTAAGTTCTACTATTATTTTGACTATAACGGTAACGGAGTTGCCAATGACGGATTCGAGTGGGTCTTGATCGGAGATGCAACGGCCGTGGACCAGTTTAACCCCTGGAGGTTACAGTGGAATAATTCTCAGGTTCCACAGGGAGACTACATAATTAAGGCAGTAGTGAGAGACAATCAAGGCAATACAATGGACTCCTATGTGCAGTACAATAGCGGCGAACTCAGAAAAGTAGCACTCTTGGAAAATACTTGTAGCAGTATCTCGCTGACAGTCTCCGGAAAAGCCTTTGAAGACCGAGGAGACAATGGTGGGCCTTTTGTTTCGGGTGTCGATCTGCCAAAAACTAACGTTAGGGTGAGAATTTACAGAGAGGCCGACGGTAACGACGCGATCAGTAATGGCGACGTGTTTGTCGCAGAGACTAATACCGATTCCAATGGCAACTACTCTTTCGGACCTTTGCCTCAATATAGATACTACGTCGTTGTGGATTCGAAGAGCGTCGCTCCGACAGCTCTCAATCCCGGATTTCCACCTGCGACTCCCTGGGCCGAGCAGACTTTCAAACGCGAGTTCAAAGACGGTGCTTACAATGATGTACAGGCCTTTGGCGGTTTAGATCCCTCAATCTCAGACAGATTCGCGACCTGGAATAGGGCCGTCAGCCAGAGCAACTTTCAGCATTTATGCGTGGTTGACCTTTCGGAAAGCATACAATCCGTAAGCGGAATCGATCATGGCTTCTCGTTCAACGTGATTGTCAACACGAACGACACTGGAGATAACGACTTCAGAGTTGCCGGCAATCAGGGAACCTTCAGGCAGTTCGTGCTGAACTCAAATGCTATTGCCGGAGCCAATGCGGCGAGATTCGTCATGCAGACTCCTCAAAATTCATCTTTCGGAAGCAATAGTTGGTGGACGATACAGACTCAGGCAGCCTTGCCGGACATTACCGATACCCAGACAACTATCGACGGCACTGTATACACTGCGCAGGGGAACATCATAAACAGTAACGGCTCAAACTTTGGGGGCGGTCTTGCCGGAGTCGATAAAATTGCCATACCCCCACTCAACGGCAAAGAGATCGAGATAGATTCGAACGGTCTGCAGTATGTCCTGAGAACTTCGGCAACCGCGGGAGGCTTCTCGTTGAAAAACATCGCCTTCCTTAACGGCGGCGGGACTATCGGCGACACTAACGCCCCGGTAGTCATCAACGGCCAGAACTTCAATCTTGACAACATTGTGAGCGGGGCAAGAGCCGATGGATCTAGACCTGAAGATAGCAGTCTAAACAGAAGATACGGTCTGGTTATCAACGCGAGCGGAACTCTAAAAGACTCGTATATCGCTTACAACGGCTCCGGTCTTCTGCTGACTGGAAATACCATAGATGTAAACAGGATAATTGTACTGGACAACGGCATCGGTCCTTCGGGAACCGACGGAAATGGCGTTTCGATAGTCTCTCCGGCGATTTCAGTTACTTTAAGAAACTCTATCGTAGAATCGAATGGCGGAAGCCACGCCGGCGTGACTCACGGAAACGGTGTCTATACACAGGGAGACAAACTGACGCTTCTAGAGAATACAATGATCGTCGATTCAACCGCTTCGGCCATATCTCTCAACGAATCTGTGGGAGCAGTTATAAGAAAGTCAATCGTCAACGGCTCTCTTAGCGGTCCCGGTATAAGGGTTAGCAGCGATTCAAGTTATGGCGACTTTTCGCTAAACTCTTTTGGTGATAATCGCGGTCTGGCGATTGATCTTCTCAGATCGCCATCTTCGGACATAATTGAGGGTGCGAATCCAAACGACGGGCTTCTCAATGCAAACTATGGCAATATGGAAGTCGATCACCCTGTAATAGCTCTGGCAACGCGAAGCGGGAGCGCTCTGTCTATTCAGGGATTTGTCGGTCAGAACGCTCCCAGCACAGTCTTTGCTGGTTCTGTCGTTGAAATATACTCTGCAAGAGCCGGGGATGGAGACTCTTATTCGGGAGAGGACTATGGTGAAGGAATAAAGTATATCGGGTCACTCACAGTAGATTCTCAGGGAAACTTTGAGGGCAATGTCTCCCCTGTCTCTGAGGACACAAAGGTCATAACAGCTATAACCCGTCACGAAAGCTTCAGTAACGTTCTCGGCATTCTTGCTTACAGTACTTCCGAGTTCGGTCCGAATAAATCAGTTGGTTCGGGTCTGAAGATCAGCGGTTACGTCTATGAAGATCTCAATTTCAACAGGACCCGCGACTATGCCGAACCCGGTATTGCGGGAGTCAGGCTGAAGCTCTGGAAGTTTGATGGAAGCGGCTGGACTTTCCAGTCTTATACTCAGACGGACAATGAAGGTTTTTATAGCTTCGATGTTTCACAGGGAACTTACAGAGTTGTGGAAGACGCACAGAATCTCTTCAATTCATCAACTGAAGGATCTGATCCTGTTGGATACATATCCACGACTCCGAACTGGGTTGAAGTGATAGTAGATACAGTAAACAAAACGGCCGATTTCGGTGATTTCAGAGGTTTTATTGTGAAAGGTTTTGTCTTCGATGACACCGGTGCAGGCGTCGTCTCTCAGGCCAACAATGCTACAAGAGAGCCGGGAGAGGCGGGGATACCGGGAGTGCTGGTTACACTGACAAACGGGTCGGACAAATTTACAAGATACACAGACCAGGACGGTCTTTATAGATTCTTCGTCTCCGGAGATCCTGTCTATTCAATCGTAATAAGAGAGACGGATCTTCCGGCATATACATCAACGGGCGACCATGATAGCGGCGGTTCTGCCCCTCTTGATGAGAGGAATACTATAACGATAAATTCGAATGTTGATTCTTCGGCTTTCTACAATTTCGCAGATGTGAAGAGATTGCTCATCGAAGGTATAAACACCGTTTCGGGACTTCCGGGAAGTACCGTTAACCTCGATCATTCTCTGCTCGTTGCAACTTATGGTAGCGTTTCTCTGGAGACCATTTCATCTCAAGGCTTCGGTATAGCTGTTTATGAGCTCGATTCGGCAGGGAATGTGCTGGGCCTGTGGGATAACAATATCGCAAGGTCTCCGGCAAGGTACTATTTGAGACTTGCAGTCAACATACCCACTGAAGCCATCAGCGGCACGTTCGACGCGATAAAAGTCAGGGCGGTTCAAGACTGGTCTAATTCTGTGGGAAGCGATCGTGCCGAGACTTACGATACAATTACCGTTGGAGCCGAGGGCCTGTCGATTCGCAAAGAGACCCGCAATTTCTCGATCTCGGGTGACTGGGGATTGTCATCTGAAGGAAAGCCCGGGGAGATAATCGAGTACAGGATCTCATTTGCCAACAATGGAACTCTTTCGATTCCTTCTGTTGTGATAACCGATCCTCTGGATAGAGATTTGCAGTTACTTCAGAGCAGTTATTCGATGGGCAGTTCTCACGGTAACGTGATTCTCTCTGTCGATGGCAGCGAGTATCTGCTGGTCGCCGAAGACGGTGGCGACGCTAATCTTGATTGGGCCTTCTGCGAGGGGGGAGTTCTGACGGTTAATATCACAAAGATAATTGGTGCGTTGCAGCCAGGCTCTTCGGGCTGGCTGATATTCAAGACGAAACTTAGAAGATAATCGGGAGGGGATACAGATGAAGAAGTGTTTCCTTACAATCGTTTTTCTTTCAGCACTCTTTTTACTGGGTTTTGCCAACGAGGAACCTATAAAGGTCAGTATCGAAAGTTATAAGGTCTGGGATTCTCAGAGTGCGACAGAGACATACGAGGAACTCGACGAGGTCTTTCCGGGCGACGAGATTCTTTATGTTCTCACATATGAAAACGTATCGGAATCTACGATCGAAGGTCTCCAGATGATCGCATTGATCCCCGAAGGCACTTTCTATATAAGGGGAAGCGCAACTGGAGAGAGGCGTGAACATCTGGACTGGGAGAGTCGAGAACTAGAGCTCTACTTCAGTTTCGATGGAGGGGAGACTTTCGGAAAACCACCGTTATTCTTTGAAGAAGTGAGGGGGGGGATGGCAGTAAGGAGATTGGTCAATCCTACGGCTTATACAAACATAATGTGGGTCTATGGAAGACAGTTTATGCCATCAGATATATTGAAAGTGCTTTACAAAGTTAAGGTATCCAACTAAAACACACAGGAGGTGAGTTTATGAGTAAGAAACTTCTACTGGTGCTCCTCGCGGTCATGATAGCTGTTGCCGCGATTGCCGCACCACCTGCCGCCGGCACCAAAATCAAGAACCAGGCCGCGGCTACATATACCGATGGCAGGGGAGTAACCAGAACAATCCTATCCAACCAGGTAATAACCACGGTACTACCGGTCTATTCGGTACTTGTCACACCCGATCTAATAGAACAACCGGGTGCCGCCGGACAGACTATGCAGTTTCAGTTCAGGATCGACAATCTCGCAAACACTGTCGATACTTTCAACACGAGTGTGAATATCGATCCCGCATCGACATTTACTCCGCAAAATATCGAAGTCTTCTACGACGAAAATGGCAATGGCGTCGTTGACCCCGGTGAAGAGCTCTGGAAAAACACAATTCCGATACCATCGGGTGACTTCAGGTATGTCATAGTCAGGTACAGGGTGCCGAGTGCGGCTGCGGCAGGAACCACCGCCACAGTCTATCTTGATGTGAACTCGGTAAGCGATCCGGTAAATGCCTTCGATCACGACAACGCGGCGCGCACAACGGTCTATAACGATGCCGTGTTGACTCTCTTCAAATCTGCAACCCCACAGGAGGTCAAGGCCGGCGACGAAGTCGTTTACACGATTTCCGGAGCTAACGTCGGTAACAAGGCAGCTTCAGACATAACCATAATCGACATTCTGCCGGCAAGTCTTGAATATCTGGGCTTCCTTGACAAGGTTCCGGCAGGTATGACCCTCGATGTAACAGGCAATACAGTGACCCTGCATATAGCCAATCTAACTGCAGGCTCGAGTTTCCGGATTAGACTTAGAGTACAGGTGAAAGCGGATACTCTTGCAGGTGTCGTTGAGAACGTGGCAACAATGACTTACAAAACGACTGCGCTCGAGACTGTGAGCAGGAGCTCGAACGTCTCCACTATCATGGTTGGTGGACCGGGCAACGAGACGACTAAGGTCTGGATCGGTCCCAAAGACAACCCCGAAGCGGTAGATCCGAACGATATAACGATAAAGCCCGGTGTTGCCGGTACTCTAGTAGAGTTCACGAATACGGTGAAGAATGCCGGTCTCTCGAAGGACATAATAAACATTACAATCGCCGAGGTTCTTCCTGCCGGACTCGATAATGTTGTCGCTATCTCCTTTTTCACCGAGAACCTTACTCCCCTACCCGATACCGACGACAACGGGATGCAGGACACAGGTCCGCTTGCACCGGGAGAGACCTTCGACATTACCGTCAAGATCTTCATACCCGCAGAAATCCAAGCCACTGTAACTTCAATTACCGCTGAAGTAAAGGCTATCTCCTCGATATCTCCAGCCGCCTCCGACACGACCACAGACAAGGTCGAACCAATAACCTTCCCGTCCGTAGCAATCGGAAATATGTCTGGAACGGCCACCGATACTACCGTAGATAAGACCCCGGTAAACAAGAACGCCGATCCCGGCTCTTATGCATATTTCCCTCTGGATGTTGTTAACAATTCCGATGCTGGCGATACTTTCAGCCTCTCGGCCGATCTTCCCGCTGGCTATACGGTGAGGTTCTACATCGATACCAACGGAAACGGAGTTCTCGATCCAGATGAGATGATACCTATAACAAATACCGGTCAGGTATCGGCAAAAAGTGGCATCAGGATCATAGCGAGAGTAACCGTCCCCGAAGGAGCCCTTTACACAGGAACGGCAGTTCCCGTGGAGTTCTTTGCAACTTCACTGACGAGACCCACAGCTGAGGACTCACAGATTAACACGATTACCGTGAACGCCGTCAGACGCATTACACTCTTGCCTTCCCGAAATGGATCGGCCGCACCCGGGCAGAATATCAACTACGAGCACACTCTGACAAACACCGGCAACGTATCGGTGACCGTCAAGCTCTATCCAAGCTCGACGAGAGGCTGGGACTTTACTTTCCTTCAGGGCGGAAACCCAGTAGATCTAGATGCAACTTGGCCACTCGACCCCGGCCAGAGCGTAACGGGTATATTCAGGCTTGAGGTCCCGACTGATGAACCTCTTGGCGTGACTGACGTCGCTTATCTGAAGGCCGAGGTCCAGGAGGACACTAACGTTACGGCAACTGTTATAGATATCACGGTCGTTGTGTCGGAAAAGGTCACTCTGGAGAAGGCCGTCAATAAGACCGATGCAAAACCCGGTGAACAGCTGATCTACACCATAACCTATGCCGACGTCGGAACGGAACCAATCAATAATCTGATCATCTACGATACGATTCCGTTCTACACCTCTCTTGATCCTGTAATAGTAACCGACACGGTCAACTTCACCGAACCGTCTCAGGTTAGCACCAATTACGGAGTAACCTGGGAGGACTGGGCAACGTTCGACAAAAACAATCTTGCCTCTGTTACCACCGTCAAGTGGGTAATCGGGACACTGACTGTCGGTGGTTCAGGCACAGTTGTCTTCCCGGTATTGATAGACGGTTATTGATCCAATTGCCATGGCCTTCGGGCCATGGCTCTTCATCTCTGTGATCCCCTGAAAACCATTTGGAGATCACAGAGACGAGGGATAGCGAGGTGATTAGGTGCGCAGGAAGACCGTAATGCTTCTTATATTAATCTTTGTGACAACAGTGATTGTCTCGGCGCCGGCTGCCGGTTCTAAGATAGAGAACTTTGCCTTTGCCAGATACAGAGATATCGAAGGCAATCACATTACGATCTTCTCGGATAAGGTCGTCAGTACGGTATTGCCCGTCTATGGTTTCACGATAAAGCCCGACGGAACATTCGAGAAACCCGGTCAGGAGAGAGAAGGCTTCGTTGGCAGCGCGGTTGATCTAAACTACGTGGCACAAAATTTTGGAAACAGCCCGACAACTATCTCCCTTTTGGCCTCTCAGGTCTTTGAAGAGGAACCATCAGGGGTCCCGGTGCTTAGAGTTATCGGTATTTATCTCGATGAAGGAGAAGAGAGTTTCTCGGGACAGGCAAAAACACCGGTAAATAGTGTCGACCTCGAAATCGATGGTTCAAAAAAGCTGATAGTAAGAGTTATTCTCGAAGAGACCGGTGATTTGACCGATAAAGGGTTTATCAACATAGTCGGAATAGACCCGGCCGGCAACACCGATGACGACAACATAGCCCAGATAAAGGTAGAAGAGAAGGAGATCGTCGCCTCTACAAAATCCAGACTCCTGGAGACAGTTCTCCCGGGCACATCACAGTCCTTCTCGGTGAGCCTCACAAACAACTCGGAGTACGAATTAGACAGCCTCGTTCTCAAAGACTTCATAGACTACGGAGGCAATCTGGTTGACGGTGTTCTCGATTCCGCTTCTCTCTTTTCGAATTACGATTTCTCCGTCCGTTACTTCAACGGTTCGGATTGGTTGCCCGAGCCGCCACAGAACGATGAAGAGATAAAGGGCTTCGAGCTCACCTTCGGGCCGGTTAGTCCGGGGCAGTCTATCGAAGTATCTTTCGATGTCTTCTTCCCAAGTAGTGTTCCGGCCGGCAGGCGCTACAACACAGCCAGTGTTTCCTGCTCGCGGCTTGGAACAACATGGTCCTCAAAGACAAATACTGTCGATTTCACCATTCCGGCTCTGGGAGTCCCTCTTCTAGGTCCTTTCGGATACCCGGACGCGCCGGAAATGACTTTTGAGGACACTACGGTCAGCACTACTACGGTTTTCGATGGCGATACTGTCATATTCCGTCATACTCTCAAGAACGACGGAAATACCCCCGGTGTAATGGATCTACTTATCGAAAGTGCCAACTTTCCGCTGGAAGGCTGGGGATTCTCTTTCAAAGACGATACGGGAGTTCTTCTGACGGACACAGACGGAAGCGGTTATGTGGATGTCGGGGTCGTCGCTCCCGGGCAAGAGGTAGATATAATCCTGGAGGCAACGATTCCTGGAGGCGTTAGCGGCAGCAATTTTGCAAAAGGTTTTAAGTTTATACCGAAAACCGTAATGGGTAACGAGGAGAACAGAACGATAGATATAATTCCACATATCAGGAAGTCAGACAGTCTAAGCATATCCAAAGTCGTTCTCTCGAGCTCGCTTGTTATGCCAGGGGCCGAAGTGCGTTTCCTTATCTCGGTGGAGAACGAGTCTGAAAGTTCGACCGGAAAGATCACGGTTAGCGATCCTATTTCCTCGCTCCTTTCGGCTCCGTACGAAATTGAGGTTTCAAAAGAGGCTACGGTTTCATTCAACAGTCAAGAGAGAATACTCACGGTCGAGTTCGACTCTCTTGATCCTCTGGAGAGTGTGGAGATTACCTTTAAATGCCCTACGGTTGACGGTCTCGCTGAAGGGACCGTAATAGAGAACACGGCAACCGTCTCCGGCGACGGAACTTTCGAAGACTCCGAAAGGGTCTCCGTGAAGATCTTTCACGGGAGTCTGGAGCTCGTGAAGCTGGCCTCTCCTTCGATCGTTGAGCTGGGGTCGGAGATCACCTACACTATCGAGGTGTCAAACCCCAGTACCATAGCAACTGTAACTGAACTAAGGCTGGAGGACAGAATCCCGCCGGGGACCTCTTACGTCGAGGGAAGCGGAAGCATCGACGGCGAACCCGTAGAGCCTCTGATTCTTGAAGATATGCTGATCTTCGATAATCTTAGAGACCTGAAGCCTGGAGAGAAGTCAAAGGTAGTTTACCGTCTGAGACTCGACGAGTTTACCGGAGAATTCCTGAAAAACATGGTCAGGGCTATCGGTACGATTTTATCCGAAGAGTACAGCACGGAAGTGGTAACAGAACCCTCTGTCGTCGACGTGCGCGTCTTCAGGCCTATGAATACGGGCACTGGAATCATAGGCAGGATTTATGTAGATGAAAACGGAAACGGCTTCTACGATAAAGATGACAGCAAACCTCTGCCCGTCAGACTGCTCCTTCAGGACGGTTCCTTCGTCGTTACGGATAAGGACGGACTGTTTCATTTCGACAGACTGAAACCGGGACTTCACACCGTCAAGGTAGATATTGACGTGACGCCTTACAGGCTTTCGCCGAATCAGGATAGCCGATCGCTTGGAGACGACAGATCTTTCATGATCGAGACGCTGCCGGGAATGTACACTATCATAGATATACCGCTGATCCACAGGGAGAGAATCGTTGAGACGATAACATATAGAAATCCGCTGACTCTCAAAGGCTTTGACGCCGCGTCGCTAATAGTCTCTGGAAATCAGAGTCTAGATCCCTCCATGTTCTCCGATTACGGTTATATAGTCACACCGTTGAACGGACAGGAATTTGTCGGCGTTGACAGACTCATGGTAGAGGTGGCAATGCCCATAGAAAGTCGCCACACTCTCTACGTAAACGATATTGTCGTTCCCGAGAGCCAGATAGGTCAGAAGGCCAACGACGCAGATGGCCTCTGGCTTTTTGTGAAGTACTTCAATGTGAAGCTGAATCCCGGAAGGAATAGAATAAGGCTAGACTGGCAGGATGGAACGGCAAAAGGCAGCAAGGAGATAGAGGTATATCTCTCCGGAGAGCCCTTTGAATTCAGAGTCTCGACCGAGCCGCTTATACTCACCGCCGACGGTGTGACAGAGGTACTGGTCGTAATCTCGCTGGTCGATGAAAGGGGCGTCCCATCATCGGTCGGTGGAACTCTCATTATTGAAGGTCTCGATTCGCATATCGTCCTGGAACCTTCCGACTGGGACGGAACGAGACTGAAGCTCGAAAATGGCGTCTCTAAACTTAAATTGAAGCCCACGGCTCAGGCTTATGCAGTAGACTTCTCTGTAAGGTACGGCGATCTGTCTAAAGATGTTCGTCTGGAGTATGCAGTCGAATCGCGTCCACCGCTTATAACAGGAAGCGCACAGCTTCAGTACAGCTTCAAAGATCGTTCGCTGTCCTTTGAAGGCGGTGTTTTCGGTCGCCTCAATATCGATAAAGGCTTGTTTACCTTCCGTTTCGGTGAAGAATCGTTGGCCGATTTCGATACGTATATCACCCATGGCGACGAATCGATAAAGGGTACGCTAGCTCCCTCATCTCGCCTGTTTTTTCTGCGATATGAAATCGGGCATTTCAACGTTCAACTTGGAGACTATACGTTTGAAACCCGCGGAAGCACGGGCTTCCTGTCAAGTGGAACGGGTCTTTCCAGCGAATACAGCGGCGATGTCTTTTCCTACAAACTCTTTGTGAATCCTGTTTACAGGGGAAAGAGGACCGAGGAGTTCAGGGGAGAGGGTATACGAGGCCCCTATTACCTGTCTGAAGTACCGGCTTCTGGAAGCGAAACTATAAGTCTTATAACAAGAGATAGCGAAGGCGAGATTATCACTCGACGGGTTTTGAGAAGAGGCGAAGACTATACCCTCTACAATTCGAACAGACTGCTGATCTTCAGTAAACCGGTTCCGTATTTCGATCTAGACTTCAACCCGATCTGGATCGAAGCCGTCTATTCTACCGATTCGACCTCGCCGGGCGATCTCGACATGATGGCTTATCTAACCTACTCTCCTTCGGGCTGGAAGTATGCCCTTACCGGGCTATTCAGAGGCCTAAGCGAAGGTTACCGGTTTGCGTCTTTGAAGGCGGACGGCAGTATTTCCGAAGGCCTTTCGCCTTCGCTGGAACTGCTGGTCTCCTCGGACACAGGAGACTTCGGATTGCGGGCCGCAGGGGCGCTGAAGTTTGTGAGCAAGACGGTCGTCGGTAATCTCGAAGCTCATCTGGACAGAAACTTCAGGGCGCCTGGCAATCCCAGAGCCTTTTCCGGCTTCGGTTTCAGTCTTGAACTCAATCCAAAGCTATTTGAGCTGAAACTGCTCTCGGGATACAGCTTCGATGAAAAGGCTAAGACGGGAACCCTATCGCTTGAGCTGCTGAGAGACTTCAAAGTGGGTCAGGTTATGACGGAAGTCTCGCTCAAGGAAACTCTGATACATAAGCAGGACGGTCTGGAAAATGAAGTCCGGCTCACCGCAAGACCGAGGTTATCGCTGGACAAGACCAGGCTCAGCGGGGAAATCAGTCTGGGACTGAGAGGAGTCAGTCCGGTCGCGGGTCTCTCTTTGAGGACCGACTTTGGTATCAGCGAGTCTCTCTTTGCGGGAGGAGATGTAGCATTTGACTCCTCCGGAGCGGGTAGGGTAAAACTGTCGCTGACTCCATACATATTGAAGAAACTTGGTAAGGTCTCTATAACAGCAAAAGAGAAGATAGAGTTCCTACCGGATCTAAGGTTCACCACAATTATAGGCTTTGGCTATTCGCTGGATGCGGGGAAGATAGATCTCGAGGCGACTCTTTCGGACAGGGTCTCGATTGGAGCCGGTTACACGGCCTCCTATTCTCCGGGCATCGTCAATCTGGATTTTCTCTTACAGGGAAGACACACTCTCGTTGGCTCGAACACCGAGGACTTCTACGCCCTTCACGTAGGTATAGAGAATCGTGAGATTGAGTCCCTCAAACTCAGGCTGGATACAGATCTAAGATTCGACACCGGATTCGCCCTGTCGCGATTCCTTATAGAGAGCCGGGGAGAGTATCTCGGTCTTGATAGGCTTAGACCGGCATATCACATTCTCTTCACGAACGACCTGAAGACCCAGAGCAGCAGATTTGAAGTCCAGGCCGGCCTCGCATATGTTCCCCAGTTGAGGAGCCCTCTGGCTCTCCTTGCGGAGGGAGCTTACTATATAAGCAGAAACGGAGAAGAAACGACTTCTGAAGGCCGACTGACTCTTGACACTGTCTTCTGGTATGATAGAACCTTCAACTTCGCTCTGACCGGGGAGATATATCTCAAGAAAAACATGGTTTACACAATAAACGGACTCAGAGCGGAGAAGTCTTTTGCCGATCTCTTCTATATCACCGGTGCCGGATATCTTGTAAACGATAATAGAGGCGGTTTCTATAACAGATTCATAGTCCAGGCCGGTCTCACCCTGTGGCCGGATACAGTTGTCTACGCCGGTTATGGCTTCGGTTCGCTGAAGGAGAGCTTCCTTGGAAATCTGGGAAAGGACGGCTTCTACTTTGGAGTAAAAATCAAATTGGACGACAGCTGGTTCTTCAAGAGCAGAAGCACCGGAAAGTTGAACCTCTACTTCTTCCTCGACAAGGATCTCGATACGAAATTCGATACAGGTGAGATGCCCGTAAGCGTCAAGGTGAGAATAGATGGCATAGAGTACAAGAGCGATGGAAATGGAGTCATATCTGTCGAGTTGCCCGTCGGTCTTTACAGAGTCGAACTCGTAGAATACCCCGATTCACTTGTTTCCTTGCTTAAGGATTCTCCAGAGCTTCAGATAACTGAGTACGGATCCAGAGACTTCTACTGGCCGTTTATGGAGTCTCCAGCGTACGTAGATATACGTATCTTTGTCGACTCGAATTCTTCGGGCACATACGATAAGGAAGAGGAATACCTGAAGAGCTTCTCTATCAACATAGGCGAGGATGTAGTGTTTACCGAAGACAAAACACTTACCGTCCCGGTCTCATCGGGAATTATAAGAATCTCACTGGATCTGGCCTCGCTAGGTTCGGGTGTCAGTATCACGACCGGTACTTTGAACAGACAGTTAGAGCTGAGACCGGGGGAGAGGAAGAGTGTCGAATTTGGAGTCGCCTTCCAGCGGAAAATCGAAGTGGTCCTCTTCAGAGACCTGAACGCGAACGGTCTGAGAGAGAGCGAAGAGCCTCTTCTGGATGCTTCAGGTATTCTAACCATAGGCGGAAAACCCTTTAGAATAGGCTCCCGGACGATCCTTGAGGGTGTTCCTGCCGGTGTTAGCAGAGCAAGTCTGACGATGGACAGGGGCTTTGAAAGACTCTACTCTCGCACTACATCAATTGAAACAATTGAAGTTGACGAGAAGGGCGATACTCGACTCGAGATTGGATTCGCTCAAAGGAGCTCACTGAACATATCTTTGATTGACGAGACAGGAGATTATTTGTATGAAGTGGTTAGTCTGAATGTCGATGGAATCGAATTCCAGGTCTTTGGAATGATCGAACTGGTAGGACTTGTCTTTGGGGAACACTCCATCGAAATAACCGAGTTGCCAAACGGATATACTGTCTCAGAAAATCTGAGGACAATATGGCTCGAACCTGGTAAGAACAGTGATCTAACGATTTCAGTCGAGAAAAAATAGTGTTCACCTATTTTCGAGTGCTCGAGCCTGGCATCATATAATAACAAGCATATCGATACGTTGAATGATCGGAGATATTGACCTCAGATAGCATCTAAGTTCACCAGACGACAACAATCGCAAGAAAAAGGCTTCGAAGTTTGCTGCAATTGTTGCACTTTGCAGATTATACTGGCGGTACCAAGAAAACCTGAACTTATTGCTCTCATTGCTTTTGAAGTGCTCCATCGCCAGACCTTTCAAGAGTTAGCTTTAGAAATCGCTGCCCCACTTAAGAAGCAGATCAATTTGCAGGAATGAGAACTTAGACTCAACTTTGACAGCGACAAATCTAAAAACAGCTAAACAAGGGGAAAAATGAAAAGAAAAACAGACGTACCACCACAGTGGTCAATTATGCAATCTCTTTGAGTAGATCCGGTGGTCTTATTTTGAGTGATTTGAAAGCGTCGTAAGCATTGCCCATCATTTCAGTCCTTGCAAGAAAGCGTTTGCCTTCTACCGTTAGCTCAACTGCCCTTATCTCTTTCAAGTCTTCAAGTATTTCTGCGTAAGAGAAAGTACTTCCAATCTCTTTCAGCTTTCTACATAAGGCAGTCTCCATTACAAGCGCAAGGAAACAGATCATTATGTGTCCCTTCACCTGTTTTTGGCAAGTAGGAAATCGCTCTTCCTCAATAAGTAAGAAAGGAGTGTTCTATTTTGCCTGTTTTGCCAGAAACACTCGACTTTAAGTAGATTCTATTTTGATGCATTAACTCCCTCTTGAGTAGATTTAATTATGATGCATTACGACGCCGGATCTGAGATAGAATATGCGTTATACGCTTGAATGAAGGTGGTGTCGCGCGATAAAAAAGGTAGACGACTCAATCCTGAAGAGTTTCATAGAATACAGTCGTCGTGTGGCACCAGAACACGACGATTAATATCTTCCTTGCGACGACTTTGTTGCAGATGAGAGACATCCCTCTGTAGTACTCTTAAGTGAAGATGGAAGAGTAATTGGAGCAGCTTCACTGATCCTTGAAGAACCTTATAGAAAGGCTGGAAAGGGAAGGTTCATGATCTTTCATTCAGAAACTTCGCAAGTCGGTGCTTACAGGTCGCTTCTGAATTCCATTTCCGGTATGATTTCCGAAGTTGACGAAGTATATATCTTCGTCTCACCCGGGCGACCGGTTCAGAAAATCCTTGAGGAAATCGGTTTCTCCATAGAAAGATACTTTTTTGTCCTAAAAGGAGGGCTTGAGCACGTTTCACTCGACATTCCCAAGGAAATCAATTCACAGATTTCTCGATTGACCTTCGTGGACAGGCATACTGTTGTATTATCAACTCGGCCTTCGCTGAAATTGCAGGTCACTTAGACATCACCGAGGACAAACTGAGAGAACTGACTTCAAACAGAAAGGTACCTGATTCCGGTATCCAGCTTCTTCTTAAGGGGAATGAGCCTATCGGGCCCTTCTTCTCAGAAATCAACGAAGATGGACATCTGGAAATCGGTCCCATAGCAGTTCTGCCGCGCTTTCAGGGGCATGAATTCGGTAGGTTATTATTGCGAAAGGCATTACGGCTTTCGCTGAAACACGAACTTGAAAGTGTCCTTTCGGTGAATGCGGCAAATGAAAAGGCTCTATCTCTAAAGAGGGTTTCGAAAAGATGTATAGCAAGGTTTGCTACAGACTACTTATCCCGCCTACTTCAACTTGCTTATGAAATTCAGGACTTCTTGTGCGTGACCCTTTGCTTTAACGCCTCTATACTCCCTAATGAGAACCCCTTCTTCGTCAATAATGAACGTCGATCTCTCAGTTCCCAGATACTCCTTACCGTACATCTTCTTCGGCTTAATCACGTCAAACAGCTTGTGTATCTCTTCATTCTTATCGCTTAGAATGGAGAAGTTTAGATCAAGTTTGAGTGCGAAGCCTTGATGAGACTTTTGACTGTCCCTGCTGATTCCTATTACAACCGCATTGTTACTGGCAAATTGATCCGCTAGATCTCTGAAGTTTTCCGCCTCAAGAGTACAACCCGAAGTATTGTCTTTTGGGTAGAAGTATAGAACGACTCTCTTGCCCGAAAAATCCGACAATGACACTTCAGTTCCGGTCTGATCGGGCAAAGAAAAATCGGGAACAGCTTTGTTCAACTCGATTTCTGCCACATTAGCACCTCCGGAATTCATACTGGCTGCCAACTACATACTCTTCACTTGACCAAAGCTAGGCGCCGTCTCTTCAACAACCATTATATGACAAATACCTCTACTCTTTCCGAACGCGGAGCTCTCTTTTCCTGCTCGCCATTATTTGAGTTCTCGAGTTACATTCATCCTATACTGATCAATTAAGAATGCCTTCTATTAACTGTCGCAGGAACCTCTATGATAACGAAAGAGTACTCTGAGCATGGATCTCTACCAGTCTAGAATACGTTCTAGTGATCTGTGAATGAATGCGGCGCACATACAAGATCAAAACAATGGCATGAATCGAACTTCCCCGAAATCCAAGGAGAATCAATGATTGTTTAGGTTTAATGAGCGTATCAAGTTCAGTGCTTGTCTTTGAAAAACGGAAAGTGAGAATTCGGCAATTCAAGACAAAAGAAACACTGATTTCCGTTTCGGGGTAATCGTCTTTCACAGGATTATTCCCTTGCGAGCTCAATGACATAATCTGTTCATTGACAGCATTCAACGTAAATTCAAAAGGCTTACATTGACTTGGCATGCTGATTCTCACTCGATGCATAGTTTTTCTGGCACAGAATTGCTTTGGCTTATTCAGTGGAGAAAATTCCACCCCTAATATCTCAAAAGAATAGCGGTCTCAGAACGGAGACCGCCTTTTTTTTGGAAAGACCTTGCAGCTGATATAATCATCTTGAGTTCACAGGTTGAACTGAATGGGGGGACGGATATGAAGTTTCTTGCGGCACAACTTCCGGAGAAGATAAGCTTCTTCGAAAGTATTGGGGATTATGACGGCGCTTTAAAGGAGATAGAGATCCAACTTGATGATTATCTCCCTTCGATAATGATTGAAAGACTAAGGTGGGAAAGAGAGAGAATCGTAAGGCTCAAAAACAACTATCCCTATTCGGCTTCAGAGGCTCTGGGGATTCTCTCAAGAGATCTTGAAGGATTCACTGAAGGGGAATTCGATTCTCTCAACAGCGCCAGAAAGCTCGACTCCATGATTTTCGACGGTGAAGAGAAATTCGAGAAAAGATTCGATAAGAACCTCCTATTCACGATGCCAGAATACGAGAAGCGACTGAAAAACAAGAACACAGATAGGGAAGCGACCAGAGTCTCTCTTCACAAAGAAATAGATCGACTGATAAGTGAAAGGCAACCCGCAAGATTCAGAGTAGTTGCAAAGTCATTGATTTCCGTCGAAGGTTCCGATGAAAGTGTCTATCGTTGCTGGTTACCTGTATCCAGAGTTGGAGATCAGGTGTCTTCAACGAGGATCTTGAGTTCAAGCCACAGCTATTTTCTATCACCGGCTAACTACTCTCAGCGTACTGTATACATGGAAGCGGCTGCAAAGAACGATACGGTTTTCAGCATCGAATATGAATACGAAATCTCCGAAATATCTACTTCCCTAGACCCCTTTAGCTGTGTAGAACCTGACGCAAAGAGATTCTCGGGCTATCTATGCGAACAAGCTCCTCATGTAGTCTTTTCGCCTCTAGTCAGATCTTTGGCGGAGGAAATTGTCGGGAGCGAAAATAACCCTTATTTCATCGCGAAGAGTTTTTACGACTGGATATGTGAAAACGTCAAGTACACTTTTATGAGTGAGTATGCACTCTATCCGAATCTCTCCGAATTCGCAGCCGTCAATCTTAGAGGCGACTGCGGAGTGAAGGCTCTCTTGTTCATTACCCTTTGCAGGATTAAAGGTATTCCTGCCAGATGGCAGTCCGGATGGTTTGCAGCTCCTTTGGGTGCCAGCCCTCATGACTGGGCGATGTTCTGGGTTGAGCCTTTCGGCTGGCTACCTGTAGACTGTTCATTTGGAGGGTCAAGAAAAGATATGCCGGCATACAGAGAATTCTATTTTGGTAATCTCGATGCATTCAGAATGGTTTCTAACTCAGCTTTCATGTCTCCCCTTGTGCCTGCCAAGAGATTCTATAGATCTGATCCTTACGATAACCAGGTAGGGGAAATCGAAACCGGGTCCAGAAACTTGAGGTCAAATGAGTGGGAATACTTACTGGAGATTTCATCGTTTGAAAGAATATTGTGACTCCTCCTGAAGTTGAAATTACCCGGCGAGACTAAACTTGTTGTTTTGCCTTGATACTCGATTGCTATCAAAGACAGCTCTAACTGCCGTGAATGTGGTTAAACGAAATTTGCTCCGATCAACTCAGTTAACTCTCTGGTCTTATATGCTTGCCTCAAAGATGTTCATGATTTAGGCTTCCCCACTATTTCCAGCTGAAAGAAAGTAAGGCAATTGCTGGTAAACTTACTTGCATTCATTCCAATTTAGGAGGCTTTCTATGAAGAAGACACTGATTTTGGTGTCACTACTGATTGTCTTTGCCAGCTCGGCTTTTTCACACATTCCCTTTTTCCTTACTCCTGAAGACTTTGTGGAAGGATCATATCTTGTAAAAGAAATTGATCTTTCCCAAATCTATTACTACATTTTCTCATCAGCGGAGAAGATCAGATTTGTTTTCGAAGGGACCGCCGGCCAACAGTTTCATATGCTTTTTGGAGTACCAAAGGAAGCTGACAATATGAAATCAACTGCAGATTTCCGACCGAATCTGACATTTTATGGTCCAGATCGAGAGGTTCTCGAAGACTTCTTCCTCGAAAGCACAGAACCTGAGATAATGTACGAGTTTTTTGGCGATACTTACTCATATCTTTACGTCAGGCACGACTCAGAGCTCACTAAAGAGGGGATCTATTCTGTTGAAATTGAGGCTGAAGGTTCCGGAAGGGCATGGATAACTTTCGGAAAAAAAGAGAGATTCACGGTAGCCCAGATAGCAGCTGTCCCAAGGTGGATTACAGAGATGAGAGCTTTCCATTATCATACCGGACTCGCAAAGTGGGAGAAATACGGTCTTGGAATAGTAGGAATCATAGGTACGACTCTCATAATACTTGTCTTTTTCTGAATGAAAAGGAATAGCAGAGCAAAGAGAGACAACGAAAAAGACGCCCGTTTTCGGACGTCTTAGTAATTATTGTACCACGGATATTTGTTAAAGTCAATTGCTTTGCGCATTACCACATAGTAAACTTCAGTTTCAGCTTGCACTCACTCTAGGGTTGGAAGATGTTTTCGGGTTCTAAGACAACACTTTTGACGGTATCAAACTGCAGTGCAGTCTTCTCAATCTGTGCCTTCAGGAGGCTCACTCTGCACGATCCACCTGAAGTGAATCCCAAAGGATCCGAGAATCTCAGATAGAGAACTCCATTTTCCAGCTTCGCTCCAAGAAACTGAAGCTCTCTGCCAGGGAATTCCGTCTTGAACCCGAGGTCTCGTTCTGCCTTTGTCAGTTCACCTCTTATAAGAAGACGTACAACGTCGTTAATTGGAGACTGAGAAACCGGAATTGTTCTTTGTACAGGGATAACAGCTTCTATATCGCAAGCTATTTCACCGTTTATCAATCTGTCTAGAAGCTCGTTGTAATAGTAAAGATTAACGTTCATAGTTCTCTGTACACCCGTTACAGCACTTATCTCCAGTTCAAGTGCCGCCTGATGCTTTTCGAGGTTCGCAATCTTGTCCGCAAGATTCTTCACCTTTCCCAGCTGAACAGCGAAAAGCACAAGAAGAAGGATTGAAAGCCCAAAAAAAACAACAACGGCTACCCTAAGAAATGGGAAAGATTGCTGCTTCTTAACCCTCAAAGAACTCACCTCTCAATCAATATCGAATCAATTATACATTCTCTATCCGAAACTCAGCTAAAATACTATGGTAGGAGGTAGAAGATGAAGATTGGATACACGTGCATCAACAGAACCGTAAAGTGCTGTTCTGCGAGGACACTCAGGCTTTCATCATACAGCGAAGAGAGATTGCTTGAAACTACAGCGGCAAATCTCATGTGCCTTGAAAAGATCCTTGAATTCAACAGAGCGAAGAGTATCCTCTTCTTCAGAATAACCTCAGACTTGATTCCGTTTGCATCCCACCCTGTTTGTAGGGTTGACTGGGAGATGCATTTCAAGAGTGACTTCGACAGAATCGGGAAGATGATAAGAACATACGATATGAGGATTTCAATGCACCCCGATCAGTTCGTCTTACTTAACTCACCCAAGCGTGAAGTTCTGGAAAACAGTATTTCTGAGCTTAAGTATCATGCCAAGCTTCTGGATCTTATGGGGCTTGACAAGAGTGCGAAGATTCAGATTCACTTTGGTGGAGTTTACGGAAAGAAGAAAGAGGCTATGGAAAGATTCATTGATCGGTACAAATATCTGCCCGAAAACGTACGCGAAAGGCTAGTCATTGAAAATGATGAGAGGCTTTACTCGCTGGTGGACTGTCTCTCGATAGATAACTCTACAGGTATTCCCGTACTTCTTGACGTATTCCACACTCAATTCTCGGCGATGGAATAACTCAAATGGATTCGCTGAAGCTTTCTCAGTGGACATGGCTTCCTGAAGACGGCATCCCCGTTGTCGACTACAGCACTCAACAAGGTGGAGCAAGAAAGGGTAAACACACGGAGAGCATCGATCTTGAGCATTTTTCAGACTTTCTTAGAGTAAGCAGTTCATATGATTTTGACATAATGCTCGAGATCAAAGACAAGGAGCTGTCTGCTCAATCTGCGATTCGCGTTGCTCAGACAGACGAGAGGTTTTCTCGTGTTACTAAGGGGTGTTGAAGCTGAGATCATTTTCAGATGGCTTCCGAATTCTGAGCTTGCGCTAAGTATGCTAGAATCTCCATGAGGTGAGGTGCTTGAAAAGACACGGTGATCTAAGTGGCTTCAGAAGAAATCTGACACTTCTGGTTTTCGATTCGTTGATGGTCTATTTCGCATTCATTTTAGGTATGTACTTCAGATACGGAATCTTCACTTTGGACGAACCTCAGTTTTTTGTCAATGGAGTCTACTTCAGCTTATTCATAGTAGTCTCTCTGATTCTGAATGGAGTCTATACAATAGCCTGGAGTTACAGCTACTTCAGAGATTATCTGATTATTCTAAGGGCGGTCGTCATAGGTTATGCAGTAGGGTTTGCTACCGGAAGACTTCTGAATCTTTTTGGCATCAGGTTTCTTACGGTACCATTCACGGTATCGACTATGGCTGCCATTATCTCTGTGTTTTTGATTATCTGGTCAAGGATATTCTGGCTGAGCATATTGAGTAGAAATCATCATGTCGTTTCCTCTGCAGAGAGAGTACTGATAGTGGGCGCCGGTGATGCGGGAACTTCAATAGCGGAGGAATTGTCTCGCCGCCCAGAAAATGGGCTGGTTATAGGGTTTATCGACGATTCCCCAAGAAAACTTCGAAAACGGATCAGGGGAATCCCGGTTTTGGGAAACACAGACGAAATCATGGCCTTGGTTGAAAAGATGGATGTGAAGCGAGTCATAATCGCAATCCCTTCTGCTGATGCAGCTACTTTGAGAAGGATTTTCTCAAAGATCGATGTGGGAAAGGTAAAAGCTCAGACGCTGCCTAGCATTACAGAGATAATGGATGGCAAAGCGAAGCTAGGATACTTGAGAGAGATCAACATCGAGGACTTGCTTGGCAGAGAGAGCGTGCGCATCGATGCGAATTCACTTAAGGATTACATTGTCGGAAGAACTGTACTCGTAACCGGTGCCGGAGGAAGCATCGGAAGTGAGCTTTGCAGGCAGATAGCTCCACTGAAGCCCAGAAGACTGCTGCTGGCGGGTAAGGGAGAAAACAGTATCTATGAGATCAGACAGGAGATTGGGTCGTTGTTTCCCGATCTCGATCTCTGTCAGCTGATTTGCGACGTTGCCGATTCATCAAGAATGAGGTATATCTTCGAGACGATGAAACCCGAAGTCATCTTTCATGCAGCGGCTCACAAACATGTACCTCTGATGGAGGAGAACCCGACGGAAGCGTTCAAAGTTAATTCCATTGGCACTTACAACGTTGCTATGCTTGCCAGTGAGTTCGGTGCGGAGACTATGGTGGTAATATCTACTGATAAAGCCGTCAAGCCGAGTTCTGTAATGGGCGTTTCAAAAAGAATCGCAGAGGAGTTCGTTAGGTCTATCTCATCGAGAAGTAAAACAAGGTTCGGAATAGTCAGATTTGGCAATGTTCTGGGAAGCAGAGGAAGCGTGATCCCCCTCTTTAAGAAACAAATCCAGTCGGGCGGTCCCGTTACCGTGACGGACCCAAGAATGACTAGATATTTTATGACTATCCCAGAAGCTGTATCGCTTGTGCTTCAGGCAGGAGCTTACTCCGGAGGCGGAGACGTTTTCGTGCTAGATATGGGAGAACCCGTCAAGATCTCTTCTCTTGCAAACGAGATGATCACACTGGCAGGATACGTACCGCAGCAAGAAATAGAAATAAAGTACACGGGAGTTCGACCGGGCGAGAAATTATTCGAGGAACTTGTCCTTACGAACGAAGAATTTATTCAGACGAAGCATCCAAAGATTTTTCGTCTGAAGACAAAGGAAGCAATGGATGAAACGACCTTATTTTCGATAGCCAGTCGCCTTAGGGCAGCCGTTGATAACAACGATTTTGAAGAGCTGAACAAAATCACGGCCGAAATAGTTGACGATGCCACAGTCAAAATAAGTGCCGGGTGTGATTTTCGATGAGATGGTATGTGGAATTTGTCAGAGATTTCCCCTTTGCTTCTGCAATGATTCAGTTTGCGATTCTCGGAACTCTTGGAGATTTCGTCAGCGCAAAGATTGCAGGTTCTAAGGAAAACCTCTCTGCTTCCGTAATGGTTTTGAAGGCGCTAGAATGGGCTTTCCTGTCAATCTTCATAAAGATTGCCTTCATTGGCTACGAGGGATTCGTTTCTGCTTTGGTAATCAACAGAATTCTGCCGACATCCTTCGCAGAAGACTCATTTCTGAATGCAGTCACACGGTCTGCATCAATGAATCTTCAGTTTGGAGTCTTCTTGGTTCTGTTTCACAGGTTGCTCGATAATCTTATTCTTCATGCTAAGAACTGGAAAAACGTCGATAAAGCCTTATTCTCTCTGATATGGTTCTGGCTTCCAGCACACACATTGACCTTTTTACTGCCAAAAGACTTCCAGATTGGTCTTGCCGCATTATGGTCGTTCATGCTGGGACTAATGCTTTCTCTATTTTCAAAGTCTCCCCAGGAGGTGAAGTAGTGTTTATACCCCTTTCCAGACCGGACATAACTGAAAGAGAGATATCCGCTGTTACTGAAATCATGAGTAGCGGAATTCTATCCATCGGACCAAAAGTCGCAGAATTTGAAGAAAGGTTTGCAGAATATATTGGTGTCGAGCACGCAGTTGCAGTAAACAGCGGGACCAGCGCCCTTCATCTTATAGTTCGCTCTCTCGACTTGAAACAGGACCAGGCGGTGATCACAAGCTCCTTCACTTTTGTGTCCTCAGCCAATGTTGCAGTATACGAAGGCGCCGTTCCTGTTTTCGCAGATATTGACGAGGCAACATACAACATCTCTCCAGAGACTTTGGAAGATGCTCTTGGCTATTATTCGAAAAACGGTTTGAATACAGGTCAAATTGAGTTAGGACCCTTCATTCCAGATGTTTTCATGGCGGTCGATATTTTTGGTCATCCCCTTGAATGGGACGGGATAGAAGGTGTCTGTAACAGACACGGCGTAAAAATCATAGAGGATTCATGTGAGGCGCTGGGGAGCTCCTTTATGGGGCGGAGAACCGGCACTTTCGGTCTCGCAGGTGCATTTGCATTCTATCCAAACAAGCAAATCACAACTGGGGAGGGTGGAATAATTGTTACTGACGACAGCAAGATTGCCGAATTATCGAAAAGCATGCGGAATCAGGGAAGAGGTACATCAGAAAATTGGCTTGAACATGTGAGGTTGGGCTACAATTATCGGATGGACGAGATGTCGGCAGCACTGGGTTTAGAGCAGCTTAAGAGAATTGATGAAATTCTAGCAAAGCGGCAGAGAGTTGCCGACAGATATGAGAAATTGCTTTCAAAGATTGATGGAGTAGAGACTCCCTTTGTGGCAGACTACGCTACAAGTATCGGCTGGTTCGTGTATGTCATAAGGCTTGATGAAAAGATAGAGAGAGACAACTTCATGAAATACCTCAATGACAATGGTGTTCAGTGCAGAGACTATTTCAGACCTATACACCTTCAACCCTTTTATATGACAAAGTTTGGATTCAAGAATGGCATGTTTCCCGTAACTGAAGAGCTCGCAAGAAGAACGGTTGCTATTCCTTTCTTCAATAATCTGTCTGAAGAAGAACAGCAGTTCGTTGCTCACACTATTGAAAAGGCTTTGGAGTATAACTGATGATGGCTTTTGTCTACGCTCTCGTTCTCTCGGCCGTACTATGTTTCCTTTTTCGTAGAGTTGGCATTAAGCTAGATCTGGTAGACAGGCCTTCGGGGACTCTAAAGCCCCACGAAAAACCGATTAGCTATATGGGTGGAACTGCAATTCTACTTGCGCTTGTTCCATGGCTAATTCAGAGTCCGGAGTTCTTCCCCGCAATAATCATCATGTGGACTCTGGGCTTTGCGGACGACATAAGAGGCATATCACCAAAGATCAGACTGGTAGTGGAAATTCTTGTTGGATTCTCCGTTGCATTCGTAATCTACGGCTTCTCGACAGTCGATTCGATAATACTATCAATCATCTTTGCAGGAACGGTTAACGCCTATAATATGGTGGATGGACTTGACGGAATATGCTCAACTAATATGATTGTTTTCGGAATCTTCGCCTTCTTCACGGGATTTATGCCTCTTATGTCTCTTGCAGTCGCTGGCGCTTATGCCGGATATATGATCTTCAACTTTCCCCCCGCAAGGCTTTTTATGGGGGACCAGGGATCATACATCGCCGGAACATTTGTGGGAACGTTACTCATACAGTCTTGGGGAAGTCAGAATTTCGTTCGAGTTGCAGCTATTTGCTGGCCCGTAGTACTTGACCTTTTCGTGGGTTTCTTGAGAAGATCTATTGCGAAGAAATCACCTTTCACAGGTGATAGAGATCACTATTATGACAAAATATTCAAGCTCTGTGGACAGAAAAAGAGAGCCACGCTATTAATATCTACCGGCATGGCTCTCTTCTATGCAGTCTTAGGGCTATTTCTTCCAGTTACGCTAATTCCCCCTGTACTACTGTTGACTTCGTTGACTCAGATCTTCCTTCTTAAGTCTCTACGAACTACTTCTTAAACCATCTAATTTTGAAGAGTATTATGGCAACAAGAAACGCCACAACTCCCGAGAGACCCATTGACCAGTAGAAGATAGAACTGTAGTTCATAAAAGGAAGTTTGACATTCATTCCATACATCGATGCAACCAGTGTCGGAATCTGAAGAGACAAAGTCACTATTGTCAGTATCTTCATTACAACGTTGAGGTTGTTGGAAATAACAGACGCGAAGGCATCCATCATTCCCGTCAGAATGTCGCTGTAAATATTCGCCATCTCTATAGCCTGTCTGTTCTCAATGGAAATATCCTCAAACAGCTCTTCGTCCTCCTCGTATAAAGTTAGAATGTTGGCTCTCTTCAGCTTTTCAAACATCAACTCGTTGGACCTAAGAGATGTGGTAAAGAAGACCAAAGACTTTTCAAGATTCAACATTGCCACCAGTTCTTGATTCCTGGTCGATCTGTGCAACTCTGATTCGACTTCATTTGACAGTCTTCGGATTTCCTTCAGATACCTAAGGTAATAAACCGTTGCCCTATCGAAGATTCTTAGAAGAAAACGATTACGCTTCTTGGTTGATATGTCCCTAACTCTGCCTTCAACTATGTCAGAAACAATGGCGTTTTCGAAACCACTTATGGTAACAAAATAACCGGACTTCATAGCGATACCAAGAGTGGTCGTTCTGTAAGGAACCGCCTCGTCGTTGATATCGAAGTATGGAAGCTTAGTAATCACGTAGATGAGTTCTTCGTCTTGCTCAAACCTTGCCCTTTCTTCCTGATCTAGAGCATCATACACAAAGTCCTCGTCGATCTCCAAACTTCTGAGAAAAGCTATATCACCACTGTCAGGTGCAATAACATTGATCCAGCAGCCTTCCGTCGGTGACTCTATGACTTTCATTTTTCCATTCTCTGAAATCAGTATCTCTCGCACACCTACACCTCCTCTTCTAGTAGCAAAGCAACTCCGATTAGATAGAGGGAGGCTTCAATGGGCGAGACAAATCAAAGTGGTGGTTCACTCTCACTACTGTATAATTCCATTTGGCTCACCTCCGCTTTGAGATTATATCACGCAATTAATCATCACTATCTCGTGATCCGAAATTCTCTGAACCGCCGGATAGTTGTCTGCCATCTAAAATAAAATGGAATTCGCGAGATTTTATGACGAGATACAAAACCGCTTTTTCGTTATAATCTCTTATGAGTTGGATCAGTCTTAACAGCTACAACAGACCAAAGGAGATGACTAAAGTGAAAAAATACACAATTCTGATATTTCTTCTGGCAATCTCTCAGCTCTTTTCTCTCTATCTTAATGATGTTTCTGGGGATGGGGTAACGATTAACTGGTTTACCGAGGAGCCTTCCGACTCTTTCCTGATAGTATACGATGGTTCAAATGAATCAATCTATTCCGAGCAGGAAGTTACGTTGCACAGATTCAAAGTCTCCGGTCTTCAACCGGGAATGAGTTACGCATACACTGTAAAAAGCGAAAAGGACGGAAAAGTAATCTTCAGGAATGGCGGCATACTTACAACAGCTCCTTTGAAAAGGACCCCATTTAGCTTCGCAGTCTATGGAGACAGCAGGAGCAACCATGCGGTGCATCTCGAAATTGCCCATGGAATTGCCCGTGAAAATGTTCCGCTGGTCATACATACAGGAGATCTCGTATCCTCAGACGACACTCTCGATGAATGGACAAGTTTTTTCAATGTAATTGACATCTTATCGGATAGCGTCTTCTACAGTACAATTGGTAATCACGAGGCATCTGCTGAGAACTACACAAAGTTCTTTGCTTTTCCCGGCAATAAGCGATACTATAGCTTCTGGTACGGAGACGTATTCTTTATCTGTCTAAATACGAATGAAGCTTTCGACAAGTATTCACAGCAGTACATTTGGCTGTTGACGGAACTCGAAGAGGCAAAAGAGGAAGACCCTGCATTCACAATAGTCTACTTCCACCATCCCCCCTATAGTTTCGGTCCTCATGGCGACCATCTCTATATAAAGCAGTATCTTGTACCGGTATTCGAAGATTACAAAGTAGATCTAGTTCTAAACGGGCATGATCACGGTTACCAGAGGGTCGAGAAAAACGGTGTGACCTACGTTATTTCAGCCGGTGGTGGTGCACCGCTCTATGACATTGGTTCAGGAAAAGACCTGATCGCCTCTGCAAATGCATATCACTACATGTTGTTCAACTATACCGTTGATGGTCTGTTTGGTTATGCGAAGACGGCAAAGGGATTGATTCTCGACAGTTTCTATATCCAGAGACGAGATTAACGGCTCTTTACTGCAATTCAGGAAGCGTAAAGTTCTTAAACCACCGATAATAATCGTCGTTGTCGTTCATAAGCACCTACTGATAAGGATTTTACAATATAGTGCGACTGCCGGAGACTTCAAGAATCTGAACTTGCACTACTTATTGCTCGGAAATTCTTCTCTAGCAGCACATTTCAGCAGCAAGGACAAATAGGAATACTCTAATAAAACCCCTATAACACCTTCTGTGTATAAATAAAATGTGGAAAAAACTTCAGGAGGTGTGGCCATGAAGAGTTTCGGTACTGTATTTGTTTTGCTCATGTTAGTCGGAACGGCATTTGGTTCTACTCTTGTTATTAAGGGCTCAAACACTGTTTATCCTGTCGCACAGCTGTGGGCCGAAGCCTACAAAGAAATCAACCCGGATGCAGAGATATCGATTGAGGGTGCGGGGTCTTCAACCGGTATAAAAGCTCTGTTCAACGGACAGGCAGACATAGCAAACTCCAGTAGATGGATCAAGAGCTCGGAGATCGAGCAGATGAACAAAGAAGGTAAGTACTTCATTCCCTTCATCGTTGCATACGATGGAATAGCAATAGTTGTCAATAAGTCTCTTGAGATCGAAAACATAACTGTTCAACAGCTTTACGACATTTACTCGGGTAAGGTGACCACATGGAATCAAATCGATTCTTCGCTGCCAAAGAACAGAATAGTTCCGCTGTCCAGAGATAATGCATCGGGAACATTTGAGTATTTTGTTGAACATGTTATGAAAGGCGATAAGCTGGCCCCTCAGGTTCAGCAATTGGCATCGACAAGGGCGGAAGTCGAGCAAATAATGCAGAACAAGTATGCGATCGGTTACATAGGCATGGGATACATAACTGAAGACGTGAAAGCTCTTACAGTAGAGAATATTGAACCGACCGTAGCTAACGTAAACTCCGGTGCATACCCAATATCAAGGCCGCTATTCATGTTTGTCGATGCAACCAACGGACTCCCCACCGGTGTTATAGGAGACTTCTTGAGATTCGCTCTTTCACCTGAAGGCCAGTCGGCGGTTCTCAGTGTGGGCTATGTAAACGCTTACGGCATAGAGTAGGAACGGATGAAGCGAGTTGAGTAGGAAGAGAATTGACCTTTTCTCAAGAGTGTTGGTAACGGGCGCTGCCCTACTGACAATGGTTATTCTGTTCGGAATATTCTTCTTTCTGATATCTGATGGAGTTAGAGTCTTTGGAAAGATATCTTTGAGAGACTTCTTCCTCAGCACTCGCTGGTACCCAACGTACGAGGATGCCGAATTCGGCATCCTCGCTCTCTTGTCCGGCACGCTTGCAGTCACAGGGCTTACATTGCTTATCTCTATCCCGTTGGGGTTCATATCCGCTATTTTCCTTGCGGAGTTCGGAAACAGGAAGACACATGATTTCCTGAAGTATGTATTTGAGCTTACGGCGGGAATACCTTCAGTAGTACTGGGAAGTTTTGGTCTCAAATATATTTCCAAATGGTTGATGGACCTATTCCCGATGAAAGTGTGGACCGGACTGAATATTTTGAATGCCTCTTTGATGCTTTCTGTTCTTGCAATACCTTATTTCGTAACTCTGATAGAAGATGCGTTGAAAGCCGTCCCAGTAGATCAGAAAGAAGCCTCACTGGCACTCGGCGCCAATATGACCTCAACTCTTTTCAGGGTGCTCATTCCCCAGGCCAGAAGTGGAATTCTCAACGCAATCATTCTTGGAACGAATAGAATAATTGGAGAGACGATGGTGGTCTTAATGATTGCAGGGGGGGCAACCATGATTCCACAATCAATCTTCGATCCTGTAAGACCCCTAACAGCTGCAATAGCAGGTGAAATGGGAGAAGTGGAGCTAGCAAGTACTCATTACTTCGCCCTCTTCATGATAGGAGTAGTCCTTCTGATGATATCACTTATCTTCACAGTTACGGCAATGCGCTTGAAGAGAGGAATGAGAAGATGATAATAGATAGAATTGCGAAGATAGTTTTCGGAATCATATCCTATCTTCTGGTGACCATAATTCTTTTAATCGTAGGGTTCCTAATACTGTCTGGTCTAGATGATATAAACCTGGAGTTTCTGACTTCATTTCCAAGAAACTCAATGACCGAAGGCGGAATCTGGCCTTCAATACTGGGGACTGTTTATTTCCTGTCGATAGCTCTTCTTTTCTCGGTACCTGTTGGGATACTCGCAGCAGTATATCTCAGTGAGTATAGTAAGGAGAATCGTCTGCAGCGCCTAGTGCTTACAGCAAACAATATTCTTGCCGGAATACCTTCCGTCGTCTTCGGAATGTTCGGCTTGTCGCTTTTCTCGATCACCTTTGGATTCGGAACTTCAGTCATTGCAGGAGGTCTGACACTCGGAATTATGTCACTTCCGTATATAATCTCCAATACTCATGAAAGTCTTGTAGCGGTCCCGAAGTCATACAGAGAAGCATCGCTGGCCTTGGGCGCCAATAAAGCCGAAACAACCTTCAAAATTGTTATACCTGCATCCTCTTCAAGAATACTTACCGGAGTAATCATCGCAATTGGAAGAATAATTGGTGAGACCGCGCCGTTGCTTTTCACAGGAGCTGCATTCTATATAACCAGAAATCCTTCTAGTCCTTTTGAACCGGCGATGGCTCTTCCTACACATATTTTCGTGCTCTCCGCGATATATCCTGATAATGTAACTCCAAAGTTGGAGGGAAGCGTATCAGTTCTCTTGATCATCGTGGTGGCGCTGTTCATGTCGGTTGCAATCAGGAGAAGAAGGGAATCTCGGAAGATGGAGGGATGAGATGACTGAACCAATATTCAAAATAAAAAACCTAAATGTCTTCTATGGCGAGAAGCATGCTCTTAAAGAAGTTACCTGTGATATACCTCAGAGAAAGGTAACTGCAGTAGTAGGTCCGTCAGGTTGTGGGAAATCGACCTTTCTGAGAGTTCTAAACCGAATGAATGACTTAATTCCTTCATACAAGCATACCGGTTCTGTCAAGCTCTTAGGCGATGAGATTCTAGATATGGATCCTGTATTACTCAGGAAACATATCGGAATGGTATTTCAGAAGCCAAATCCCTTTCCGAAGACAATACAGGAAAACGTCACTTACGGCCCAAGAATTCATGGCATTAGGAACCGCCAAGTTCTGCGTGAAATAACCGAGAAATCACTAAAGCAAGCTGCTCTATGGGACGAAGTCAAAGATGAACTGAAGAAGAATGCAGCAAATCTGTCGGGAGGCCAGCAGCAAAGACTCTGCATAGCAAGGGCTCTTTCTGTAGAACCCGACGTCCTTTTGTTGGACGAGCCGACAAGCGCTCTTGACCCTATTGCTACTCAGAGAATAGAAACGTTAATAGAAGAACTCTCTGAGAAGTATACTATTGTTATAGTAACCCACAATTTGCAGCAGGCACTGAGGATCTCGGATTATGTTATGTTCTTTTATGTTGGAGAGTTAGTAGAGTTTGATACGACGGAAAAGATTACCTCAAATCCCAAGGATCAAAGGACAAGCGACTATCTGAGAGGAATCTTTAGTTGACGGGAGTTGGTTCTGATGACACCAGAGAGACAAAGACATCTTGAAGCGGGACTCAACAGGCTCAAATCAATGCTTTCAGACATGATGGAGAACGTAAGATCCAGTATTCAGAAAGCCATCGATGCGCTGGATAGACTTGATGGCGACCTTGCAAGAACTGTTATCGAAAACGATGAAGTTATTGATGACTTGCAGAGAAAAATGGATACGGAAATCTGCAATTACATTGGCCGATTTCAACCTCTGGCAGAAGACCTCAGGTATGTTCTGACGATGATGAAATTGGCTACAGATCTAGAAAGGATAGGCGATCTTGCTGTAAATATTGCTGAAGTTGCAGTTGGGTACGAGAACCAGACTCTGGTCAAGCCCCTCATTCACATAAAGAAGATGACTGCCGTGGTAGAAAAGATGCTGGAAGAGGTAATTGACGCTTATTACGGCAAGGATACGGAAGCCGCCAAGGGAGTTTGGACTGAAGACAGTAAGGTTGACGAATACTATCTTTACATCAAGAGGGAAGTGAGAGACAAGCTGATAAGCATGTCTGACCCCGGCGCAATTGGTCAGCTTCTTGACCTGTTGCTAGTATCAAGATTTCTGGAAAGAGCCGGCGACCATGCAACGAATATCGCTGAAGAGATCTACTACATAAAAAAGGGTGAGAGTCTTAAGGAGGAAATGCGACGTTGAAGGTATTGATTGTTGATGACGATCTCGATATTCTGAACATTGTTAGGACAGCTTGCGAAAACGAGAGTATGGAGACTTTCACAGCCGCGAGTGCAGAGGAACTCTGGACAGCTCTTCGGGCAGGAAGACCAGACGTAATATTACTTGACATTATGCTGCCCGATGCAAACGGTCTTGATCTAGTGAAGAAGATCAGGATTAAGCATCCAAGAATTCCCATAATCTTCTTGACTGCAAGGAAATCGGACCTTGACATGATACTCGGATTGGAACTAGGTGCCGATGACTATGTCACAAAGCCTTTTAATCCGCGGGCTCTCGTAGCGAGAATAAAGGCCGTAATGAGGAGAAGCGAGCTATCCGGCACATTGGACGAGAATCTTGCAATAGGCGAGGCCATTGTGAACCTGAAATCGTACACCGTTACCAAGAACGGCAGGACCGAAGAACTCACCAGACGTGAATTCGAGTTGCTAAAGTTGCTAGCGGAGAATCCCGGGAGGGTTTTCACGCGAGAAGAGCTGCTGGATAAGGTGTGGGGGATTGATTTCTTCGGAGACTTCAGAACTGTAGACGTACACATCAGCAAACTAAGAGAAAAAATCGGAGAAGGGTTCATTCGGACAGTAAGGGGAGTGGGCTACAAATTTGCACTAGGGGATCAGAAGTGAACGAATCATTGCTCAACGAACTCAGTGAAGGAATCATAATGGTCGATGAAGGCCTGGTTATATCGTATGCGAACTTATCGGCCAAAAAGTTACTTGGCGAAATCGAGGGATCGGCTCTTCCCGATGCTCTTCATGTTCAGGGGATTTCGAACATAGTAGACAGCTTCATCTCTGGATCTCATTACTGTACAGATACGGTATTTGTTAAAGACGAGACAACCCACTATTTGAAGATCAAAGTCTCACCCCCTTACGTGATTGCCAGAAATATAACAAGTGAAAAGTTGTTTGAGAGTGCCAAGATGGATTTCGTAAATTCAATCGTTCATGAATTCTCAACACCTCTGGCCGTCATAAACGGCTACGTGCAACTACTGATGGACAGGAACAGTGAACTGCCCAACGATGTCTCTGAGACAATCGATAGAATATCCAGATCAACAGGAAGACTTTCAAGACTCGTCGAAGAGCTTGGTATACTATCCAACCTCGAACTGCAGAACTACAGAGTAAAAGTTGAAACAGTGAATCTAAGAGAACTTGTAGATGAAGCCATAGGCGACCTTCAAGCCAAATGGAATCGAAAGAAACTCGAGATCATCACAACTGTGTCGCCGGATACTTATGCCGCCGTGGACTCGATGCTCCTCTTCAGAGTAATATCCAACCTCATCTCGAATGCTGTCAAGTATTCGAGTGTCGGGAATAAAATCGAAGTGGTTTCTCGTGAAGACGAATCTAATATCTACATCTCCGTGAAGGATGATGGAATAGGCATTAAGAGTGACGAACTCCCCAGAATATTTGAAAGATTCTATCGAGCTAGCAACGCTAGGACATCGGGGTCGTCTGGACTTGGATTGGGGCTATCTCTCGTCAAGCACGCTCTAAATCTAATAAATGGGACAATAGACGTCAGGTCAAGATATATGATGGGGACAACTGTAACCATTACTTTTCCCAAGAACATGTAAGCGTATCACCTTCAAGACTCCAATATGTCTGATCTTCCACGTATAACCGACTCATACTGCTCTCAGCAGGTCTCTCACCAATTATCTCAAACAAGTGTGCGTTCGGCTTGAACGGATTTTGCACATGCTATAATATGAAGAAAGTGTTCATTCAAACCAAATTCGAACTCTCTCTTTTTGGAGTTGTTGCTCATGAAATTTGGATCACACAATATTGCTTTATATAACAACAGCAAAGCCTTCAGAATTACACTCGACTCTGTTTTGAGCGAAGGTCTGTTTAATAACGCCAAGATTCTATATCTGGGGGCCGAATCGGAATTCACAGTTTTGAAGAAAATCCTTCTTGACAGAGAAAGCAGTATCGATGAATTGCTGGAAGCAAAGTCGTTGGAACTCATTGAAACAACTCAGTCGTACCTAAAGCAAGGGACTTTCGATCCAGATAGCTCCATCATGTTTCTTGAAAAAGCGGTAATGGATGCTTTAAAAGAAGGATTCGAAGGCCTCTGCGTAGCAGGAATAGGCACTCCGATCTTCGAATCGGGTGCAAGGCTTGAAAAGCTTCTTGAGTACGAAGCATCCGTTAATGACTTGGTTGAAGAATTCCCGATAGCGGCAATCTGTCTATACGATACAGCAAGAATGGACCGAAAAAATGTTCTCGAGATTTCCAGGCTCCATCCATATGTTCATCGAACGGGGGAGTTTTCAATGAATGATGATTACTGCAGCGCTCCTGATAGAGACATAGAGTTTGATATTGCCAGCCGTCTTGATATCTGCAGGGGGACCGCTGATTCGCTGTTGGAGATGTTTAAGATCAAGAGCATCTACGTGGAAGCTCATGAAGTTAATGTCTCGAGGCTTGCAGTTGCAATAGCCGATGAGATGGGGCTTGATTCCTTTACAAAAGTTTGTATTGAAATGGCCGGAAAGATTCACGATATTGGTATGATTTCACTGTTTCTTGATATGATTAGCAGGCCCGGCCCTCTCCATAGTTTTGAGTTGAAGCTTCTTCAAGAACATCCAAGAACCGGGTTCGAACTTACCAAAAGAGTTCCATTTCCGGACAAAGTTTCAAATGCGATTCTTCAGCATCACGAAAGGATGGACGGGTCGGGATATCCAGATGGTTTGACTGGCTCTGAAATAAGTCTTGAAGGATGTATTCTTGCAGTCTCAGAGGTAGTTTCGGCAATGAGCTTTTATAGACCTTACAGGACCACTTACGGAGTGAAGTTTGCTCTTGCCGAAATCGCTAAGAACAGCGGATCTCTTTATCATGCAGGCGTAGTAGAGTCTTGCATCGCCGTTTTCAGAAAGGGCTTTTCTTTTGCGGAGAACTCCACAAATTACTGAAAAGCTGCCTCTTCAACAGTTCATATATGATACCTAATGTATGCTACGCAAGTCAGATCTATCAATACCTGAAGTTCTTAATCCGTATAAACCAATTCTTTACCTAATACAAGACGACACTCCTTGTAATAAGCTCAGATGTATCTCTTCTTATCAAGTGTTCTATCCACTTTTTCCAGAGTCTGCATTGTTCCGTTTCTAAGCCTTATCGACTTCTCAAGCAAGAGTTGAATCACAGCAAGCTGGCATACTCTTGGTTGAAGAAGTGGTATCCCAGTCTCATGTCCTCCCTGGGCGACATAGACCGTCTCAGTAGAAACGCTGACAATTCTTGATCCGATCCCACCTGTAATCGCTACAGTATATGCTCCAGAATCAGAGGCTACTTCGATTGACTTGACAGTATCTCTGATATTTCCGCTAGCAGAAATCCCAAAAACAATGTCGCCTTTGTTCAGAGAAACGGCCGTCATTATTTGCAAATGAGGATCAGTATAGAAGGCTGTCGAAAAACCTGCCCTCATGAAGAGCGTGGCTCCAAATTCCGCTACTATTCCGCTAGAAGCCACTCCGAAGAATATTAGCCTGCTTGCCTTCACAATTCGACTTGCGATTCTGTCAAGCTGAACTTCGTCTATTAGATGATTCTGCTGATTCAGTGCTTCAATAAGATCTGAAATCAACTTGTTCTTGTCAGCAGAAATCGACGGAGTTTCACTCGAAAGCTCTCTTGCCAGCTGGATTTTGAAAGCCTGGTAGCCATTGAAACTCAACTTCTTTGATAATCTGAAGATAGTGGTCTCACTCGTCCCGGCGAGCACAGACAGTTCGCTAATTGAATGGTGAATCACATCATCCGGAAAATCGATAATGTACTTCGCGGCCTTCTTCTCAGCCGGATTCAACCCCTTTATCATAGCTTTGAGTTTCTCTGTTATTCTGAACTCTTCTCCCATATTGATATCAACTCATCCTTTGTGCTCATAAACTTCTCAAGGAGTCTGTCGGTTTCCTTTTCGGCTTTCTCTTGAGATTCTTTCTCAGTTCTCGAAACAAAATTCGCAACTTTCCCAAAATAAAGAGGAACGAGCAACTCTATCAGTCTATTCCTAAGTGCAACATTTCTGTATCTTGAAGCAATCCTGTATATGATTCTAACCCATAGATCATCATCAATCATCGCATTCGTTTTTCCAAGAAGGAACAGCTCATGAGAAATATCCGATCCAAGGATCTCCCCAATGAAGCCCTCTTGCTCTTTAATGCCCTCATAACACTTGAGAATCATATTTCCCAAATCGACTTCTACCGATTCTGGAACTCCAGCTGCCACTTCACCATAGATTGGCGATTCATAGTAATCTGTAACCGCTGTCCAGTAATCTTCATATCTCTGCATAAGGGAAAACAAAGTGCCAACGACTTCCCTAAACATATTTCCAAGCTGCTTGCCTGGATCCTTCACGTCATGAATTTTCGTACCTAAAGCAGCCTGGTATATTCTTCCTCTTGCCTCATTAATGGCAGAAGTGGTCATCCAGATATCAATTCCAAATCTGGAAACGTCGGACTTCCATGTCTCCTCAGATACGGAAATGTAATAGTCAAGCATCTCTCTGCCTACACCGAAATCTCCTCCAATAGGTTGTCTTACCTTCTTTCCATAAAGGGCCGTTGTTAGAGGGTAGCATATGCTGTTGGTTATCGTGCCGTCATACTTGTGTCGAATATAGTAAGGGGTAACGTACGCTGCGTTCTTTTCAAAGATCGGACGCGCAAGTCTATCTATCCAAAAAGGTTCTACACTTCTTAAATCCGAGTCGAGAAATACCACTGCCTGAGCATCGAGAGTGAGGGCTTTCTCCATTATCGATCTCATTGCGCTTCCCTTTCCGGAGATCCCCCGGTATCTGAAAGAAAGCAGATCTATTCCATCACTGGAAGCTGAATAGAAAACCTCTTCAGTATTGTCCGTCGATCCTCCGTCTGAATTGATGATACAGCCTCTCAACGATGGGAAAAACTTACCGAGACCTTTTGCTGCCGTCTCGACTACGTATTTGATAGTATTCGAGTTGTTAAAACTAGGTATTCCGATTACTATGTCATATGATTTCTGATTCAGTCCAGGCATGTTTCCACCTCCTATTCTTTGACACCTCCGGCAGTGAATCCGCTTGTCAGGTACTTCTGCATGAGACTGAAGATGATTATGATTGGGATTGCCGAAACTACTGAAGCCGCCATCAGCCTTCCCCATACTGCATGAGCCGAACCGGAAAACGCATTCAACCCAATTGGAAGAGTGAAGAGATCCTTATAGGATTTTAGGCCAAGGAAGGCAGATGCAAACAAGTATTCGTTCCATCCAATCATAAAGGCATAGATATATACTGTGACAATTGCTGGAAGAGAGAGCGGAATAACAATCTTGAAGATCGCCTGCACTCTGGAACAGCCATCGATAATCGCCGCTTCTTCTATTGAAAACGGAATTGTCCGGAAATAGTTTCCCAACATATAAAGAGAAACCGGAAGTGTCTGAATAACATAGACCATGATCAGATAAACTCCGGTACCAAATGGAGTAGAAAGGATTCCAAGTTTCACCGCCATCTGATAAAGCGGCACCATTATTACGGTACCACCGAACAGATACACGAAAAGAACCGAACGCTGAACAAGTCCCCTACCCTTGAATCTCAGCCTCGAGAATGCATATGCTCCTAAAATCGCTACGAAGAGGCTTATCAAAGCGGAAATCCCTGCGAATATCAGCGAGTTTCTAAGGTATTTCAAGAAGGGAAATTCACTAGCTCTCTCTTCCAATATTTTTGTCTTCTGCGCTTCGAATAATTTCAGTTGAGCCTTTGCCTTTTCGAAACCGGCGGCAAGTGCTTCCTCGGAGAGAGCGTTGTCAACCTCGGCTCTCAAATCCGTGAACCGTTTCACATCATTTGCACTGAATATGGTTTTCATGTTTTCCTCGATTATTGAAGCCTCCTCTGTACCTGGAACGAGCGAGTTTTCAATAAACTCTTCCCTGTCTGTTACATCAATTCCACTGAAGTCGATCACAAGATCAACGATATCTCTCAGTTCTTTTTCCTTGGCCTTGAGCTGTACATCATGAACATACCGCGTATACACTTCAATTGAGGCCGTTCTCTCTTCCAACTCATCTATCCTCTTCAATACAGGTTCAAGATTTGCCCTAATTATCTCATCGCCGAAAAACTCTGTCTCACTACTTTGAATAAGCCCAAATATCTCCAGATAGTTTCTGATTGTGAAATCTGAGAATGTCATTTTGTTCGGATCGTAGTCTGCCTTAAGAGATACATGAACCATGAAATAAAACGGAATGAGTATGAAGAAACAGATTAAAGAGATCCCCAATGCAAACATGACTCTTCTGAAAGGTGTCTTCTTCCTTACCATTTCAACACCTTCTTCACGTATGCAGTTATCAGCCCAAGCATAATTACCATAAGGATTGTTGCAATTGCCGCGGCCACTCCGTACTCCGGCGAAGTTGTACCGATAACCCTTTCATAGATAAAGATAGGCAGAGTGCCAGCTCTCTTGCTGATCAGATAGACCTCGTCAAACTTATAGAAATTCCAGATACCCCTCATGAGAGCGACAGCACCCATGACGAAATAGATCTCCGGTAGAGTGATATTCGTGAACTTACTCCATGATGTTGCTCCATCGATTTCTGCAGCCTCGTAGTACTCATCGGGAATAGATTGAAGTCTTGAAAGCAGCATCAGGTAAACAAAAGGGAAGTTCCGCCAAATGTTGAATATCGATGCCACAAAGAATGCATTGTTCGAGTTGTTTAGGAGATCAAGTTGCGGAGAGACCCATCCGAGACTTTGACTGAATAACTGCATAAAAGGCCCGTAGCTTGGATCAAATATGTACTTCCATGAAAAGACTATCGAGATAAGTGGGGTAATGTATGGAAGCAGAATGATCGTCCTAACTATCGCCCTCCCCTTGAACTCCTTGTTCATCATCAGCGCTACTCCGAGACCCAACAATATACTTCCAATAACTGTCATCAGAGTGAAACCAACTGTTATGAAGAAGGACTTCCAGAAAGCAGCGTCTTTGAAAACTCGGATATAGTTTTCTAATCCTACGAACGTTGAACTAGTAATCCCGTAGTCGAAAAACGAAATGTATATGTTATACGCCACCGGATAGATTATCAATATCATCAGTAGGATTACTGTTGGCGAAACAAGTTTCCAACCTAAACTATTTTCCTTCTTCAATATGGAAGAGGCTGCTTGCTGCATAAGATCTACCTCCAAAAAAGGAAGGCCCCGGCTCCGGGGCCTTCGATGTCAGGCGTTTATCTTCCTATAAGCTTTCTAATGTCCTCTCTCCAGAAGGTTAGAACCTGATCTGGGGTTGCGTTGTTATCGAACATCATGACTATGCCATTACCTATAGTGAAGGCTCCGGATATCTTTCCCATTTCGGGGAAGACTCTTCCTTCTACATAACCGAACTTCTCAATGTTCTCCATACCATAAATGATTGCCTTGATCTTTTCTGCGCCGTAGCTCTTATAAATCCCCTTTGGATCGTTCAGGAATTCTTCGCTTTCAGCTATGGAAGCTCTTGTAGGAAGCATTCCACCGGGAGCCATATGTATGTACTTTATGTAATTGTCCGGCTCGAACATGAAATCGAGAAGTTTGAGAACATCAAGCTTGTTCTGGGAAGACTTGACGATCGCGAGCGACAAGACCTGTCCAAAGGAGGAAGGCCTGCTGTTAGTCATCATGGGAGCGAATTCAGTGTTCTTAACAAGATCTGGATCAAAGTCGCTTATGAACTGAGTCTGAATCTCGGCAAGAGCCAGGTCATCCATGACGTAAGTTGAGTAGAACATCATAGGTGTCCTACCCGCAAGATAGAGTTCTCTTGCCTGCTGCCAGTAGGTATGTCCTGGAGCTGAATATGCGCCAAGGTCCTTGTAGAACTGAAGTACCTCTCTCATCTCAGGAGAGTTAATGACTACATTTCCGTCCTTGTCGAAAATCCTTGCTCCGTTTGACAAAGCAAAGATTGTGAAGACCTGTTCCGCGTAGGCATCGTTGGTCTTTCCAAGTACGATTCCATACATTCCATTCTGAGGATCGTGGAAATACTTTGCCGCCTCCATAATCGCATCCCAAGTTGTTGGTTCGGCAAGACCCGCTTCTTCAAACCAATCTCTTCTGTACCAAATTCCTTGAACCCATCCGTGATAAGGAATAGCAAAATACTGATCCCCAGCCGGAGTAATAACAAATCTTGTTGCACCAGTGTAGAAATCCCCTGCATTTCTGATGAATCTTGTTGGAATCACAGTATCCAGAAGACCGTCAGCTCCAAGGCCGAGAATAGTTTCAGCGCCAGCTTCAATTAGGTCTGGAAGTGTATCGGCCGCAGAAGCCGCAGCCAATTTCGAGAACATCTCGTTCTCCTCGATTGCCACAACATCAACTTCTACTCCGGTTTCAATTGTAAACGACTCGATCAACTGAGCGATAATCTGCTGTCTGGATTCTTCTTCCTGAGTGTGCCAGTAAACAAGTTTTCCAGTCATTGTTACCGAAAGCATCAATACCAGAAATACTACAAAGAATATTTTTTTCATTTTCACCACCTCCGAAGGAAATTTTTTTCACCCTAATGATACCAAACTTCTTCTTTCGTTCAAAGAGGCTATACACCGCCTCAGGATCCATCACTGCCATTCTCGTCAATCTAGCATCGATTAGATAGAAATAACTCTAAGAAACTAGCTCTAAGAGTATGGTTTGAACCAAGAGATCTTATGCAATCTGCAGAGGAAACCGATTATAGAAGTTCACTGAAGATATCCTAAGCATAATAGAGCTATAAAAATGGGATCGGCCAATGCCGATCCCATTAGTACTAACTGCTTACACTCTATCTATTACTCTATAAGCTTTTGTGGCAGAACCACCAGTCGTAACAACCTTCCTTGCCCCTTCTCTCTTCAGCAGTCTTGACATCTGATGCGGGAGGAATGATTACGTGATCCCCAATGATCTCGTTGTTTGGCCAATCTGCCGGAATAGCCACTCCATTCTTATCGGCAACCTGGAAGCCCTTTACCATTCTGAGAATCTCATCCATATTCCTTCCCAGCTCTTGCGGGTAATAGAGGATAGCTCTGATCTTTCCCTTCGGATCAACAATGAAGACCGCCCTGACAGTATTCGTTCCCTTTGCAGGATGAATAAGCCCAAGAGTCATTCCTACTTCGCCCATTTCGTCCGCGATAATAGGGAACTCGATTTTCACACCTAGCTTCTCTTCTATCCACTCCGTCCACTTTATATGAGAGAAGACTTGGTCAACGCTAAGACCTACGAGTTCACAGTTTAACTCTCTGAACTTATCATATCTTCTCTGAAAGCCCACGAATTCGGTCGTGCAAACCGGTGTAAAGTCCCCCGGATGACTGAATAGAACAAACCATTTTCCCTTGTGAGCTTCCGGTAGGTTCATTACCCCATGTGTCGTCTTGACTTTCATCTCAGGGAAATCTTCTCCGATCAATGGAATCCTTTTCTCCATAAAGCACCTCCATATTTATAATAATTATTATTAGCTACAATATAATTATACTTTTCGCTACTTTGTTTGTCAACCATACAATTATGCCGAACAGAGGTTTCGATTCTAAAGAAAAAGAGGGCTCTTGGCCCTCTTTTTATGACTTCAACAGAGTAGGTAAGGTGTCTCTTCTTCATCGGGGTAGATGTATGAACTGACTACTCTGTAATCTGGAAAACTTGTTTCCAGGGCTCTTGAGATCAGTGAAAGGTACTCGTTGATCCTTGGCACCACTTCTTCAAAGGAACAGGAACCTTTCAGAGCCATGATCTGAACTTCAATTGTATCTTCAGTCTCGGCTCTCATGTTGAGCGTGTCACCTTGGGCTCCCAGAAGTAACTTCTTTGAGAGCGTCTCAAGTATCATCTTCAAAGCCTCTGTGGATCTACTTTCAGAAACAGCGTACCTCAAATCGCAAACAATGTACATGGCGCTCCCTCCTTCGTCTGGTTTCTTAGATTCTGTTTATAACTAACACAGGAAGGTACCAGATGTAGACCCTGATTTCTGGAAAAGCCGTTTGTGAAAGACCGTTCATAGCTACTATTGCAAAGTGATCAGCCCGTTCCATTTATTATACATCAAAGGCAGTCTACCTATATTAACCAGGAGGAGTTCTAGATTTATCGGCAGACTATTATCTATCGAAATATTAATGTAGAATTTAGGGAATGGGGGTGATCTAAATGATATATAGAACTCTGAAGGATAACAAAGGAGAAATCCCCGCCATTGGTCTAGGCACATGGGAGATCGGAGGAAGAGACGTTCCTGATGAAACGAGGGACAGAGAACACATTGACACATTGTCCAGAGCCATTGAAATGGGTTACAAGCACATAGATACTGCCGAATACTATGGTGGTGGCCATACCGAAGAAATAATTGGAGAGGCAGTCTCGATTTTCAGTAGAGAAGAATTGTTTATCACATCTAAGGTCTGGCCCACTCATTTGCGGAGTGTTGACTTACACAAAGCCCTTGAAAGAACACTGAAGAGGCTGAGAACAGACTATATTGATCTGTATCTTATTCACTGGCCGAATCCTGAAGTTCCGCTAGAAGAGACTCTTTCGGCGATGAATGAAGAAGTGAAGAACGGACGGATAAGGCATATCGGAGTTTCTAATTTCGACACGCAGCTCCTTAAGAAGGCCGTATCTATTTCAAAGGAACCTATTGTAAACAATCAGGTTCTCTTCAATCTAGAAGACCGGCAAGCAATGAATGAGCTTCTACCATACTGCCAAGATCATGGCATTACCCTAACCGCATACTCGCCGCTAAAGAGAAACGCATTAAAAGCCTCAACCGAGAAACTTCTGACTGGATTCTCTGAAAAGTACTCGGCCTCTGTTCAGCAAGTAATGCTTGCATGGTTGCTGGGGAAAGATGGTGTGGTGGTCATACCAAAGGCATCCAAGCTTGAACACCTGAGAGAAAATCTAGAAGCAGGCATGATTGTTCTCGACAGAGAGGATATGAAAATGCTTGATTCACTAGAATAAGGAGGACATCTTGAACGATATCAAGAGCAACTTTATAAGCGCTCTCGACTCACAAGATAAAGAGAGGGCAGTGATGGTGTGCATAGAATCGCTTGAGTCTGGCAATGTTGAAGTAATCGATTTGTATCTGGATATTCTTGCACCCGCATTGAGGAGTTGGGATTGCGACTACGTGAGCGACAGATTGTGCATATGGAACGAACATATAAGGAGCTCTATTGTCAGAACGGTAATGGAATGCTGCTTCCCTTATATTGTGAAGAAAAGAAGAGACAATGGATCAGAAAAGAATGATCAGACAGTGGCAGTACTCTGCCCGCCCGAAGAGTATCATGAGATCGGAGCTAGAATGATTTCGGATATCTTCACTATCGCTGGGTACAATTCCATATTCGTCGGAGCAAATACCCCGCTAGACACCTTCCTTGAGGCTGCGAAAAAGCTGAGTCCAATGTACGTTGCGATTAGTGTTTCAAACTACTACAACCTAATAAACACACGAAGGATGATTTCGCGAATTAAAGAAGCCGGTGGGAAATCGAGAGTTGTCGTAGGTGGAAATGCATTCGAAAAAAATCCCGACTACTGGAAGGAAGTCGGTGCAGATATTTTCCTGAAAGATCCAAGAGAGATTCTAGCTCTGGGGAAGTGTGATGTAAAATGAGATTGGCTTTTTCAATTGCGATGCGCTTTCTATCTTCCAGCAAGACCCAAACTCTTCTCATAGTAATGGGAATTGCAATAGGTGTTTCCGTTCAGGTATTCATAGGCTCGCTTATCCAGGGACTCCAAAAAGACCTGGTGGATACAACAATCGGAAGCTCTTCGCAGATAACTGTCTCCTCATCGGAAAACAACAGAGTAGAAGACTGGCAAGGCATAATTTCGGAAATCGCTTCTCTTGATTTGCCAACAGATCTGACGGCTCTTTCTGCAAGCGCAGATGTTCCTGTCTTCATAAGCAGCGGCGACAGAACCTTATCTGTTCTCCTCCGAGGTCTGCAGTTCCCCGAATCACATGTTATTTACAAGACGGATAGTCGCCTCATTGATGGCAGCCTTCCTGAAGGAGACGGAGAAATCATTATCGGCAAGGGTCTTAAGGATGAGCTCGATGTGAACCTTGGAGAAGAAATCACAATCTTCACTCCGGATAGAGCAGTTGAGATTCTGAAGGTAGTCGGTGTCTTCGATCTGGGTGTTGCAAGCCTTAACAAAAACTGGATGATCTCAACGATTGGCACCGCTCAGTCAGTTGGAAAACTTGGTGATGCAGTCACATCGATAGAGATGCAGGTGAGCGAGGTCTTCAGAGCCGATGAAAACGCCTCTGTCATTTCGGAACGTCTTTCGGGGTCTGCTTTACTTGTAACTGACTGGAAATCTCAGAACGAAGATCTCCTCTCCGGACTGAACGGGCAGAGCGTCTCAAGCATAATGATTCAGGTGTTCGTAATCATAGCCGTTTCCCTTGGAATAGCAAGCGTGCTCGCAATAACTGTAGTCCAGAAATCAAGGCAGATCGGAATTCTGAAAGCTATGGGACTTAAGGATTCCACGACGAGTTTCGTTTTTCTCTTTCAGGGACTCGCTCTCGGCATTGTGGGAGCAGTAGTTGGAATTGCATTCGGAATCCTGCTTATAATTATGTTCTCCACTTTTGCCGTAGGAACTGACGGAGAACCGATCATCAGAATCTCTCTGAGTTATGGGTTTGTAATGTTGTCCGCGCTCATTGCCATTGGCGCTTCAACTATTGCCGCAATGGTCCCAGCCAGGAGATCCTCCAAACTCAGCCCTGTTGAGGTGATACGAAATGGCTAACATAATCGAGCTTAAGGATATAAAAAAGGTTTACGGAACGGTTGTGAAGACAGAAGTTCTTCACGGTGTGGATCTTGAAATCGAAGACTCATCGTTTCTTTCGATAGTCGGACAGTCTGGAAGCGGAAAATCTACACTCATGAACATTATGGGCACTTTAGATCAACCCACGAGCGGTGAAATAAAAATCGCAGGGAAACAGACAAACAAAATGAACAAGAATGAACTCGCAAGTGTTAGAAATGAGACTATTGGATTCATATTCCAGTTTCATTATCTGCTTCCCGAGTTCACTGCTTTCGAAAACGTAATTCTTCCTTACAGAATTAAAGGTCTTAAACCCTCGAAGGAAATTATGGAAAGGGCGAAGGAACTAATGGATGTCGTTGAAATCAGCAAGGTTAGGAATAATCTAGCTCCAAACATGTCGGGAGGTCAGCAGCAAAGAACCGCAATAGCAAGGGCCCTTATCAACAATCCGAAGATTATACTTGCAGATGAACCTACGGGCAATCTCGACTCCGATACCTCAGCGAAGGTCTTCAGCCTCATGCGTGATCTCAACAAGAGATACGGAACAACATTCGTAATAATTACTCACGATAGAAGAATCGCAGAAGAGACAGACAGAATAGTTGAAATCAGAGATGGCAACATTTTCAATGACATAAAGAGATAAGGGGGACATCCCCCTCATCTCTCTAAATAATAACACTTCTGGAAAGCTATTTGGACTTTCTTAAGGGGGATTCCCTTCTGAGGCGCATCGTATCTTTGGGGAGGAAGACCCCCTCTTTTACCTTTCGAATATCTTCAACTGACATGAACGCCTTTGGAACGCATTCCAGAGCGATTCTCTCGAAGTCTTCCACTTCTTTCCTGTTTATGATACTGTAAACAATGTAAGCCTTTCCTCGAGCACCGTGAGCGTCTATCTTTGTAACTCCAAATCCAGCCTGGCACAGTTTTTCTATAAGTTCAGTTGGATCTCTCGAAATTATCAGCCTAACCGATACGGTTCCAATTGCAAGCCTCTCATCAATGAGCATTCCTATGTAGCTACCGGCCGCGAAGCCACCTGCATAAGCAAGAATGTAAAGTACATTGTCAACACTCTGGATTACTTTGCTGGCAACGAGCAACCACAGAATAATCTCAAAAAAACCGATAACACTTGCTATTTCTTTCTTGCCTCTCGAAACCATTATGATTCTCGTGGTTCCAAGAGAAACGTCGATGATCCTTGCGAAGAAGATTATCAGAGGCATAAGAACCCATCTGAAGAGATCGCCACTCAAGAATTCTTCCATTAGAAACCCTCCTACCGCATTCTTACATAGAAACTCTTCTCTCAAGCCAATTATAAGATACTTCTTTCAGGATAGCATGATGAAAAAGATTACCTTGTTTAATACGGGCAAAACAGATTTCTTCGAATGAACTGGCAAGTGAGGCAGACTTAGTATAGATCATTTCTACCAAATTTAGCATATCTCTACTTCTTTCTCTCAGTAATCTCATCGTGCTCCTGCAATTCGCTACAAAGAAGCGGGGCCTTTGGATTAAAGGAATGATAATTTCTACGAATCGCTTTCTCACTAAAGCTTGCATAGCAGTATAGGCAACGATTAAGACAGGTATTATATGCGCCAATGTCGACACTCTCGACACAGCGGCATGCAGCTCTCTGATATCTGTCTTTTGGGTGATCAATCCTTTTGCCTGTCAGCGTGTCAATTACCGTCCCGTCAATACAGCTTCCGTGACTAATTCCATATTCCGAAAGATCAACGGTCTCTGAACATGTCTTCAGCTTCATTCCTTCAGAAGATGATACTTCTGAATAATGGCTGGCAATTTTCCTTACCTCAATTTCATTAGGCGCCCTTGCATCAAGTTTTCGAAGGTTTGATGAGATCTTCTGATAGTAATCGAGAAAACTAATCACACACTCTTCAGTGAAACCCTTAAGCAAATGCGCCATTTTTTCAAAGGCCCGTAGATGATGGTCGACACTATAGTCTGCATTTATCAGAATAGGATCGTATCTCCAAATCACTCTGTTTTCTCCAATCTTTCCGGAAAGCTTTTTGAAGGTCTCGATAATCTCTCTCTTGTTGCGAAGCCCAGGCTCTACACTTCCATGATAGGGCGTAATCGTGAATTGAAAATAATAACAGTAATCGGCAAAGTGATTCAGCTTGTCTAACATTTTTTTGGGATCCTTTGTCCAAAATACGAAGCAGTCTACTGCTTCTGGATTTAGGATAACTTTGCTCACCTGATGGGGATTGAACGGATTCCTAACAAGAGCAAAGCCACTTTTCAAACGCTCTATCATCCACTCTGAATAAAAAGCAGGGATATCTGTCCTCCTGCTCGCACTTACAATCATTCCTGTCTCCTTTCGAGTAATGTTAAGTTTGATTTTCGTGAAGTGCAAAATCATCACAGCTCGATTCGCCATTTCGAAAAAACATAACGTTTGCTGACTACTTCAATATTAATACAGAAGATCATAGCGACTGAAGAAAGGGGACATGTGTGTTTTGATTCGTAGAGATCGTAGAGAATAGAGAGAGAA
>NZ_DJGL01000103.1:57682-70478 GCF_002432735.1 Mesotoga sp. UBA5847
AATCTGCTAAATTCTACAGAGAAGTGGAAAGGTTAGTTTTAGTTACTGCTGGAATCAAAATACTTGATCTCGGTTGCGGAACTCGACGAGATATTCAGACTAAACACGACAACCAGAGTAGCATGTGTCGACTTGTCCCAGAAGATGCTCGAAATTCTTAGAATCAAACATGAAGACAGACTGGACAGCCTGAACTTGATTACCGGTTCCTACTTCTAAGTTGATTTGCCATCGGAAGAATTCGACATTGCCATTTCGGTTCAGTCGATGCATCATTTCGGATACAAACAGAAGTTGTCGCTCAAGAAGATTCTCCACAGTCTAGCGGGTAATGAAACATATATCGAGGCAGATTACGTGGTCGATACTACACGATAGAGGAAATGGGACTACGCAAGAAATACGAGTCTCTGAGAAGCGAGCATGACGCACCTGATGGTTTTTACCACTTTGATCTGCCGCTTTCCATAGATAATCAACAAGCAGTTCTGGAAGAGGCTGTGTTCAGTACTGTAAGACACCATGCAAGATACGAAAATTCAAGCATTTTCGTTTCACGAAAACCCACATCAAAACGGAGACTAATCGATGGAAAACAAAGGAGAGCCACTGGCCCTCCTTCTAGATGTTGAGAATATACTATTTCTTACTACACTCAAATAATTATATTGATTATCTTGTCCTGTACGTAGATGATCTTTCTTATTGACTTTCCTTCAAGCATTTTTGAGAGCTTCTCATCAGCCATTACCGCTTCCATTGCCTTCTCCTGGGAGGCGTTCTGAGGAAGCACAACCTTTCCTCTCATCTTACCGGTAATCTGAACAGGCAATTCAGTCTTCGCCAGAGAAGCGTATTTCTCATAGCCAGAAGGGAAACCATCTTCAAGAATAGTCCTCTTCTTCCCGCCTTTCGTGCTGTATATCTCTTCGCAAATGAAGGGGGCGAAAGGCGAGAGGAGTTTTGCCATATCTACTACGAGCTTTCTCTCGATAGCGCTCTCTTTCGAAGCCTCATTGACGAACTCCATGAGAGCGGCTATTGCCGTGTTCGGCTTGATATTCTTGATTGAATATTCGACCTTTTCCACAGTCTCTGCCATCTTTATCTTCAGATCTGTCGAGCTCTTGCCTTCAGGCATTGTTGCGATGTCCCAAACTCGATTCAGAAACCTTCTCATCGCGTCCATTCCGCTGTCCCGGAAATCTCCGCCTTCGAGAAAGGTCCCCATAAACATCAGATAGGTTCTAAGGGCATCCACTCCATGGCTCTCAAAATACTCGTTGGGATTGACGATATTTCCCTTCGATTTCGACATCTTCTCCCCGTCTTTTATGATAAGCCCGTGTCCTCTAAATGAAGCAAACGGCTCTTCAAAAGGAAGAAAACCCATATCGTGTAGCGCCATCGCAAGAAATCTCGAGTACATCAGATGGAGAGTTGCGTGTTCATTTCCGCCTATATACATATCGACCGGGCACCACTTTTCAACGAGCCCATCATCAAAAGGTCCACTGTCATTGCTCGGTGAGAGATATCGCAGATAATACCATGCCGAATCAAGGAAGTTGTCGGAGACATCGGTCTCTCTTCTGGCAGCCTCTCCACAAATCGGGCAAGTCGTGTTGACAAATTCGCTGTTCTTGGCCAGTGGAGACTTGCCGCTGCCGTCAGGTATGTAGTCATCGGTATTTGGCAACATCACTGGCAATTGATCTTCAGGGACGGGGATAGTTCCACACTTATCACAGTAGATCATTGGTATCGGAGGACCCCAGTAGCGCTGTCTGGAAATACACCAGTCATGAAGGTGATAGTTCACAGAGCCCTTTATGCTTTCGCTCACTTCGTCAATCTTGTCGATGAAATCAACACTGAGCGTACCCGAGTACTTTTCGCTGTTGATCATCTTTCCCTTCTCAGTATAGGGCAACTGTGAGGGATCGCATTCTATGACCTGTCTTATCTCTAGTCCATACTTCTTCGCAAAGACATAATCTCTCTCATCGTGCGCCGGGACGGCCATAACGGCACCCGTTCCATATTCTGCCAGCACGTAATCTCCTATCCAAATTGGAAGCTCCTCACCAGTAAGAGGGTGAATGGCGTAAGAACCGGTAAATATCCCGTTTTTTGGACGAGAAATAGATGTTCTTGTGGCAAGATCCATGCTCTTCACTTCTTCTTTGAAATTATCAAAAGTCTCCACTGTTGAAGGCGTGACTAGCTTGTTCACCAGACCGTATTCAGGAGCTACAACTATGTAAGTTACTCCAAATATCGTATCTGGACGGGTTGTAAACACATCTATCTGCTCATTCATTCCAGATACTTTAAAAGAAATCGTGGCTCCAGAAGATTTCCCTATCCACGCGCGCTGAAGATTCTTAGTAGTATCCGTCCAGTCAAGCTTCTCGAGGTTAGACAGCAGTTTCTCTGCGTACTTTGTGATTTTGAAGAACCACTGACTCATCTCACGTTTCTCGACTTCATTATTGCATCGTTCGCAACGACCGTCAATTACTTGCTCATCGGCCAGCACTGTCTTGCACGAAGGACACCAGTTAACATTTGACGCACGTTTCTCAGCAAGACCGTTCTTGAACAACTGAATGAAGATCCACTGGGTCCACTTGTAATACTCCGGAGAAGAAGTTATCGCTTCGCTGTTCCAGTCGAAAATATTACCAATCATTTTGAGCTGCTCTTCTCTGAAGTACTCTATGCTTTTCGGAGTGAGCTCAGCAGGATGTCTCCCAACTCTCAAGGCATAGTTCTCGCTGTGTATACCGAAAGCGTCGAAACCGATCGGTTCGAAGACGTCGTAGCCCTTGAGCTTCATGAACCTTCCATATACATCCGATCCGATGAAGGAAAACATGTTTCCTATGTGGAGACCGGCAGCGGAGGGATATGGAAACATCATGAGATTGTAGAAAGGCTTCTCCGCTTTCTTGAGATCTATGTTAAACGGCTTCTCCTTCGCATAGTAATCCTGCCATTTCCTTTCAATCACCCTGAAATCGTACATATGCTACCTCCCCGAATGAGTGTAAAGCTTGAGAAAAGCAACTTAGATGGATTATAACATGCTAGTGTTACTGAATTTGGGATGACAAACCCGGTCGATCAGAGAGGCAAGAGTCTTCATTTGAAAAGCAGGTTGACGACTCGTTTATCGAAGTTTTTCAGGGATTTCCCGACGGTGTCCTGCATGATCTACGTAAAGTGGACAATTTTGTTTTCAAGCGCTGGAAGCAGAATTGTTCAGAAATGAGGTTTTCAGAATCGGCACCTGTGAATGTATAATTGTACATGAACACGAAATCTCGAAAAAGGGGGTAAGAGAATGAAGAAAGCATTGTTCGTATCTCTGTTGCTTGTATTCCTGTTCTTTGTCTCTGGCTGCTTCAAGATCAACAATCCGCCAGTGGTATCGTTGACAGGCTCCGTTTCGGAAGGACAGGAAATTGCTCCGATGACGCTTGTCACTTTCGAGTGGGAAGTAACTGACTTCGATGACACGGAAGTCACTTCTGAGTTCAAGCTCTACAAGAATGGGGCTGAAGTTCTGTCTGTAGTAGACACCGGCGAAGCGGTGTACGCTCTAGACGAAGAGGGAAAGTACGTCGCAGAGGTTGTAGCGACCGATTCGATGGGGGCTCAAACAAAGAAGACTATCTCTTTCAAAGCGACTAATATGAAGAGAGAACTCTTTCAATCTGGAGCTGGGCTGATGTATTTCGATTACAGCGATTTGTTCGAGTACATCGAAGATGAAGTCTTCGGCATGAGGTTTTATAAAACTGCTTCGGAGGAAATTGTCCCTGCCGAAGAGGTGACTGTAAGGAAGCGATTGAACCTGCTGGACACCAATGAAGATGGCTTGTATGACACTTGGGAAGAGATACCTAACAACAGATCTGATCTACACAGGTACGTGTACCTACCGGGTTACTTGGAAGTTTATAGTACACTTTGGGTACCGTACGGTTTTGAGTATGGCACGGACTCAATTAGAGTATATTATGCCGGAGTAGAAGGTCCGTATAGTGGTTTCGTTCTATTCTATCCTCTTGCGGAAGTCGGTTTTGAACTAAACACAGTTTATGCAAGATGGGTTGAGGCTCATGTCTTTGGAAACACGCTTAACGACTACGGAGAAGCCTACAAAGCGTTTGCTCTAAGAGAGAGGTATGATTCAGACGAAAAACCGATTATCAGCCTTTCCACTCCTGACAGCGATATAGGACCTGGAGATTCGTTTACTGTAGGTGTAATGACAGAAAATGTTGCGAGTTTTGCCGATCTGTATGATGTCAGATATATTCAACTCTCTCTGTGGAACAGCGAAGGTTTGGTTCTTGAAAGCGTTGAGTTCGGGAATTTCATGGCAGGTTTGAAGGATGTTGGAACATTCAAGAGTAGTGATGAGGCTGTCACCCTTTACAAAGCCTTCCTGAATGGAGCAGATGAAGCTGGAGCTGCCGATGATGTCTTCGCAACTCTCACTTTCTCAGTTCCTGAGGATTATGAAGGCGAGATCATTGCCGTTGGACTGGCGTACGAAGGTTACTGGGATACATATGGCATCTATCCCGATTTGCCAAATCCCGCTTTCAGAGATGTAGACAATGGTTCTGTTGACGGTTTCATTGTTGACCACGAACCAATTGTCTTCTTGGAGTAAGGGGGGGATTACTATGAAGAAAACCTTTATAGTTCTACTTACGGTAGTTTTGATATCGTCCTTTGCACTGGCAAGTATTGCAACTCAAGTAAGGTCAGCTGAGGAAAAAGTAAATTCTTCAATAGAAAAGCTGAATTTGAGCTGGGAAGCAGGTCTGGAAGAAAGCTTTGTCGCAAAGCTTGAAACCGCAAATATCGCAGATGTCGATGCGATATTTGAGCGGCTTAATGGATACATTGATCTTCCAAAGGATGTTAGCGATCGGTTGGTTGAGTACCTTAGAATGGCATATATAGAAGAAGTAGAGGACTTTTCCATTCAGGGGATGACCACAACAGACGATCTCATGATGTCAACTTTCGTCCTTTTGGAACCGAGAGAAGTGGCTGAAAGCTATTTCGTGAGGCTTGAACCCGTTAGAGACCAGTTCATTCATGGCAGCTGCTGGTCTTTCGCTACTGTTGGTTCTTTTGAAAGTGCGCTTGCAGTGCAGATATATGGGATGAACGGAAACGTGGATAACACCCTGGATTATTCGGAACGATGGGGAACCTATCATAACATCGACTGGGACATCTACAGCTTTTCACCTGACAACTATGTTCAGGACAGGAACAGCCTTGAGGGTGGAAACAGCTACTTTGCAATGTACAATCTCATAAGGTATGGAATGATGGAAGAACAATACGCTCCATATTCTGAAGTCTATTTGGACCCCAGAGAGGAGATTCCTCTGCCCCCATCGGCATACAATGCTCCGCTGCTGAAGTCCTCGAGAAGTGTGATGATACCTCCTGCAACAGCGGCAGCTCGCTTAGGATATAGCTACGAGGATTATCTGAATATGATAAAGACAGCTCTTGCGGATTACGGATCTCTTGCCGTCTCTTTCTCAGTTCCATACAGTTTCAACTTCTATTCCAAGGGAATCTATTCTCCTGTAGAAGGAGACTACAGCACAGGCGGACACGCAGTCACTCTAGTTGGATGGGCGGATGCCACCGAGCTCGATGACATAATCCTAGCTGGCAGGACGAATCCTGATGCAACTCCTATACTGGACGAAGAAATCGAAAGCTACACATATTTGGATCCAACACAGACCGGTTCTCCAGAGTTCACAGCAACCACCTTCTGGATAATCAAGAACTCCTGGGCCTATGATTGGGGAGACGGGGGCTACTATGTAATCCCCGCCATTAGCGAGGAACAATATGAGAGCGGACAGATAGGTTTCTGGGAAATCGAAGGAAGAGAGATGTATCTTCCGATTTTCGACGATCTTGCACATCACGAAGAAGACAGTCTTGATATAAACGGTGATGGCATTGTCGACGAGAAGGATTTCGAAGCTTTGGTCGAAAAGATAGGTTCGACAGAAGCAGAGGATATCGCAACCTGTGACATTTCCTTCCCCAAGGACGGGAAGATCAACGGCGAAGACGCTGCTGCTTGGGTATTCTTGTTTAACAACAGGTAAGAATGTTTTGAAATAGGTTTAGAAGAACCCCCTTAGGGGGTTCTTCTTTTGTGATAATCATTAGTCTGTAGTCTTTCTGGCATAATTGATAAGGAGGTGAGAGCTTTGCAGGAAGAAACCGTGCTTGACATAATGATAGAGATTCCTAAGGGAAGTAGGAATAAGTATGAGTATGATAAGAAACTCAAGAGGATAAGGTTCGACAGGACTCTGTTTTCTGCTGTTCATTACCCGATGGACTATGGATTCATATTAAATACTCTTGCCGAAGACGAAGATCCGCTTGATGCAATGGTTCTGCTATGGGAGCCGACTTTTCCCGGGTGTCTGATTGAGGCAAAGCCAATCGGCGCATTCAAGATGTGGGATGAGAAGGGCCCTGACGAGAAAGTCCTTTGTGTTCCGATACATGATCCGGTCTGGAACTATATCGAGACGCTCGACGACGTTCCACCTCATCTACTGAAAGAGATAGAACATTTCTTCTCCGTATACAAGGATCTCGAAAAGAAGAAAACGGGTATTGAGGGCTGGGTAAGAAGAGAAGAAACGTTGGAAATTATCGCTGCATCAAGAACAAGATATCTTGAAGAAACTCAGAATTCTTAAAATGTGCGACAGGACGAAATTCCGAAAAGCGTATATCATTGACTTAGCAACAGGAAAGGAGAATCCATTATGTATGAATACGTTATCTGGGATTTCGGCGGCACTCTCTTCGATACTTACCCTGCGGCAGCGGAGGTATTCTCGAGGGTCCTTGAGAAGTATGAGGTGAGAGCTTCCGTCAAAGAAATTCTTGAAAAGCTTAAGGAATCAACATCGAAAGCCGCACAACACTTCATGGATAAGTACAGACTGCACAGTGGATTTCTGGAGGATTTCTACAGTATAGAGAACCATCTTGAACCGGAGAGACAACCACCTTTTGAAGGGGCAAAGGATACCTGTATCCAGATTAATAAGAACGGTGGAAGTAATTTCCTTTTCAGTCACAGGAGTAATTACTCCATGACCAAACTTCTGAATTACTACAAGATGCTGGATCTTTTCTCCGAAATTGTATCTGCAGACGGTGGTTTTGCCAGAAAGCCCGATCCACAGGCAATTATGTATATTATCGACAAGTATGGGCTTGAGAGAGAAAGAGTTATTACAATCGGTGATCGAGAGATCGATATTGAGGCCGGGAAACGCGCCGGAATAGCTACCTGCCTCTTCAATCCAGATTCGTCGTCAGCAACCACAAAAGCTGATTTTGTCGTTACCTCCTTGAAACAGGTTCCTTCTGTTTTGCAGGTGTGCAACAGATACAGTGGTTGTGAAAGCTGATGATCGAGAATCTTATATGGGATTTCGACGGTTCGCTTTTCAATACCTACCCCGCTATGGTCAGACTGTTTAAACAGGCTCTGCTTAGAAAGGGATATGTCGCTTCCGAAAACGAAATTCTCTCCCTCATGAAAGACACCCTCGGAAAGGCCGTTGACTTCTATTTGGATAGAGGAGTTGACTATGCCTTCTACAAAGACTTCAAGAAATCTGAAGAAGAACTCGACCCGGCCGAGCAACCTCCTTTTGAAGGTGCTCGCGAGGTGTGCTCAATAGTTGTAAGGAATGGCGGTAAGAATCTGATCATAACTCATAGATCGCGAAAGACTGCTTTCAAGCTGCTAAGTTACTATGAAATGACCTCGCTTTTCAGCGACATAATCACCAGAGAAAGCGGATTTAAGAGGAAACCAGACCCCGATGCTTTCGTCAGCGCGATAAGAAATTATAGACTGAACCCCAGATCAACTCTCTCCATTGGTGATAGAGACCTTGACGTCATTGCTGCAAGGGATGCGGGAACAAAGACATGTTTCTTCTCTCAGAATGGATCCAGACCAACCATTCGAGTCGACTTCACAATAGACAATCTGTTACAGCTTGAAAAGATTGTTTCTGATGACGGCCATTCCTAACATGTATAGCAAATGAAAAAAGTGCATACGCAAAACCCGTATGCACTTTTCCTATGCAGAAAGATATTCTATTGGTAGTATACCTTTCTTGAATCTGCTTCAGCAGGGTCCTTGAAGTAGTATCCAAGTCCGTTTTCGACTATTTCGGCGTATCTTGCGGCGGAAACCGAGAATCCTCTGTCGGGGTTCTTCTTCGTCCACTGAGACAGAATCTCCTGAATAACTGAAGAATGCTGGCCGACTCTTCTGTCCATAGAGAATCCGTTCTCGTCGTATGGGACGAAAAGCAATCCCTTTTCACCAGCCTTCAACACAAATGGGTCTATACCATCGATAATCAGTTCTGGAGTTTTGGCAGCCGTAATCTGATCAAGATGGACTCCGGGTGACTCCAGTAAGAACGGGTATGCGTCGGACCAATCGCCAATTTCCCTGTGTGAGAGGCCTCTGTAACCGGTTGGAGAAGACTCCACGTGATTATCAAACTTCTCTCTTCCCTTCACATAGAAGGAAGCTCCTATTGCATAGGGCATTGACTTCTCAGGGGCAACTATGCAGTTGGTCACAGGGTACATCGCCTCTGCTTCATGCAAATCAATAACGATATCTATACCCTCATTACGGATCATCTCCATTGCTGCAAAGGATACTTTCTCAGCAAGGAATCCGTCAGGCCTGCCTGGCCAGGATCGATTTGTGTTTCTTGCGTCTATGTACGACAAAAGCTGACCATCAGGATAGTGTACATAGACGTCCGGGTCTGGCCACTGGTCAAGTGCCTGGAACCCTCTGTCGCCCATTCTGAACTTCTGTTCTCCCCATGGAGTTTCCAGATAGTAGTAGAGAGGAAATCCTCCACCTGGCTGTGTTCCAAGAGAACCGCTAACATTGAAATGGGGAATAACGTAGACTGTTCCCTTTTCCACTTCGAGATTCCCGATGAAAAAATATGCGAGTAAAGCCGCAGAGGGTTCATTGGCATGGGTCCCCGCTATTATGAGAGTCTTCCCGCCTTCCTCTGCGCCCTTCAGTTCAAAAACATCGGTATCTGCAATCGTTCCTTCTATTCCGTCAAAGTACTTGCTGAGTTTAAAAACGTTAGTCACACTTGGTCCGGCCACTACTTCTTCTTTGAAGTACCTCTGAACGTACAGTGGTATTCCTCCAGCCAGAACTATAAGTGCAAGTACACCAGCGATTATAAGTTTTCTCATCATAAAACCACTCCTACTTCATTCTCAGCAGTCTGAGAATGAGGGGTAGAAGAGCCAAAGTATAGAGTATCTCGCTCTTTAAATCCTTGGTCTTAATGAAGTTCCATATTAGCATGCCTGCCACATAGGCTGTCATCACATAATACAGAAACATTATCAAAGTCATGACGACACCTCCTCCTCAACCTACCATCATCAGGAAGTTGAATTTGTTGGCGAAGATAATCAGTATCATAGCAACTGCGGTTATGGCTATCCAGGGCACTACACACTCTTTCAAGAACGAGCCGTAAGAACCTTTATAGCCAACCGTACTCACTGTCAACCTCCCTATCAGCGCAGTTGGGGGTAGTCCATCTCCAAGAGGCCATAGAAGGCTTAATCCTGCCAAAACAATTACCGGGTTTATTCCGTTTGAATTCAACATCCAGATAAGCGGTATTCCTATTACCATCGCACCACCATATGTAAGGAGACCTTCCGATATCGGTATTATGAAGGGAAGGAGTATCCAGACTATAGCCAGAGGAGCCGTAACAATCCACATTGAGATCAAACCCTTCACACCATTGAAACTCATGACCTGGATCAGCATTCCCACAACTGCGGTGGTTGCTATCAGGGGTGTTAATTGGGCAACGGTCTCTTTGCTGACCTTCAGAATATTCACTCTCTTGAAGTTCATTAGCCAAGCAACTAACGCACAGATTGCAAAGACTAGAGGCAATCCAAGAACCGGGAATCCGAACGGCCAGATTCTGGGGGCCCCGAGCAGGAATATCAAGACAAGGAAAGGAACAGCAACGCTCCACCCGGAGAGCCCTTTGGGATCGGGAATCTCTTTTAGTGCCTTTTCTTTGTCTATGTTCTTTGCACCACGTCCAAAGAACAGGACAGAAAACAGCGCCAGAATCAAGATCGGTACAAGAAGAGGCATTGTGAACCCCACATAAGGTATTGCTGTTCCCGCACAAGTCATCATTGCCCAGATGTTGACTGGCGGAGCAGCAGCGCTCAAACCCGCAATTATGAAGATTAGCGCCGAAATCCTGACCTTTGAAAGTCCCATCGCGTTAAGGGCTGCTGCTACCGTACCCCCCACAACTAGAACGGAGATACTCCCTGCTCCGGTGAGCGCTCCCGGAACTAGAATTACAAGCATCAGTAGTATCAGCATCAGGACTCTTTTGTTATGGAAAGCTCCAATTATCTTCCTGACGATATAATTCGTTCCACCCGACTCTTTGATAATATTCATGAAAATCGTCGCAAATACGAAGATAAGTCCAATGTCGAGGTAAGTTACCGATCCTTCGGCTATATGCCTGAAAGTGTCAAAACCTGCTCCTCCGGCAATTGCTCCCCCGATTACTGCAACAAACATACATAGTTCCGTTGAAAACTTCAGGAACTTTCCAACGGCGTAGGCTCCAACCATGACTAGCCCGGCTATGATCGTTTGCATATATATTGCATCAGCTGACAACGTGATTACCCCCTTATAATGAACGCGGCACAATCATCACGATCGCGCCGCATCCAATCAACTACAACCCGAAGACTTCTGTGAATGTGTCGAGAAGATCGAAAGCTGAATCAATCTCCACTATTGGCACATTTCTTTCTGAAGCGGCATTCGTGAATCTGCCGTCCTTGTTTGAGTCCTTTGTCACGATGAAGATGTCTGCAAAGGGAGCTACTGTGTCAATCATTACCTCGATCGGACTACCAGGAAGACCCCTCTGAACTGAACCGCCGATTGCCACGGCAATTATTGCGATCTCGTTCGCCTTTGCGTAGTCGATGAGTGCCTTGAGCCTTGAAACTTCCGATTCTACAGACAATCCCGACGCTCCCATACCTTTGAGACTCGCACCAAGAACCAGGATCATTGACTGAAACTTCGTCCCTTTGGGATCAGGGGAAAGCGTGGTCACGTGCTTTCCAATAGCCGACACAGCTCCACCAAGGCCTACTCCGGCAGCTAGCTCATCTTTGGAGAGAATGTCGCAATAATCGTACTTCAAACCTACTTCGTCGGCAACATAAGTCACCGTCTCAACTTCCGTACTCTGACCGGCTGAAGTGATTACAACAGGAAGTGCCAGTGAGACTTCTGTAGCCGAGAAGGCAAGTGCACCAACAACAGAAACAATAATCATAACGAGAATTGCTTTCTTCATGAAACTACCTCCTTCTTTCTGCTCTATTCGACTCATATATTTGAAACAAATATCGTATACAAAGTCCGAAATTATCGAAGAAAACCTGCCCCGAAAGGGGCAGGCCAGGACTATCATTTAGGTTTGTAAGCGTCGTCACCAAAGACGTGACCGTCTGCATAACCGACTTCCTGCAGCCACCAATCGGGGTATCCAGCTGAAGAACCAACGTTCGGGATGTTGATGTATCCGTCTCTGTACTTGGTTATTAGATATTCGTTGAAATCCCATACTTCTGCCATTACTCTGTCGGTGACGTCAGCAACGTAATCAGTAAGGAATTCCTTACATAGCTCTGGATCTGTTTCGTAAAGCTGTGCAGCTGCCGCTTCAATCGCTGGCTGTACTGCAAAGAGCTTTCCTTCGATCTTCTTCTGAAGTTCCTGAATCTCCGGATACATGTAGCTCCACTTCAATTCCGCCCAGTTGCCCATGAAGTTGAATGCCCAAGATGCGACATTATAGTCGAATTCCTGAAGGCTACCACTGTCATAAGCATAAGGAACGTCCGTTATTCCACAGTACATCGGCACAAGAATCGTCTCGTGAGGTGCAGCTGCTCCCCACCATACTACTCCACCGACAGGATCAGGAAGCCAGTCTCTAACCTGAGAAACGAAAACGTATTCACATCTGAAGATAGAAAGGGCTCTTTCCCAGCTTCCCTTTACTAGCTTACTGGAACCGGCATAGCGATTAGGATTGCCGAATGGGCCTGCTGCAAGCCCTTCAGTAAGATCGAATTCTGTTCCTTCGTAGTGGTCTCTGAAGAGATCAATAACATCTGCAACCGACAGTTTCTTGTCAGGTACGATAGAGAATGGGTAGTCTTTTGTAAAACTGTCTTCTACCCAGGGAGAAAGTCCAAGAGATGGGGAGACTCTGTCGAGAACTCTCCATGTTCTTCTCAGACTGTAGTAAGGATAGGAGTATTCTCCTGTACTAACAGTTGCCATCCAGTCGATAGGGCCTGTGCTGGGATCGTACCAGCCGGCTTCTGTTGCAACATCGATAAGATTCGGCGAGAACATATTGTCAGGGCTTTCAGGATCGAGTTCTCTTATCCTGAACATATTCGATTCTACGAAGACTGTTCCATCTGGAACCTTCTTTGCCGCCCAAAGTGCACTCTTCTTGTCTGGCGATGCACAGATTTCGAAGACCCAGGCTTCGTTTGGGTCTGTTACTGTCAGTGTTTCTCCCCAACCGTAGTAACCGTACTC
>NZ_DJGL01000103.1:70514-82564 GCF_002432735.1 Mesotoga sp. UBA5847
CGGGCTGTGGTAGTTCTCTCCATTGCAACTCTCGAAAGAGCAGCAACATCGAAAATACAATCTGCACTTGGCTGCGCATAGACCTTCGCAGAACATGTACATTCACCGATTGCCAGCTGATGTTCATTGATTACGCCATAAACTGCATCAAAGTAGCCAAATGTGTGCTCGACCTGATCGATGTAACCCAGAGGCTCTGTTGCCGGAAGGTCTGGATCGTTGTAGGTCGGACCCATATCTGCACCGACATAACGTGGATATGGCTCGATGAAAGGATATACTGCTCTCTTTGCTCCCGCTTCATAATCTGCGGGTGGAACATAGACGTACCTGAAATCACAGAGGCCGCAGTCAGCTGAATGGCTCGTCATTACTGAACCGTCAACAGACGCACCCTTAGTAACGATGATCGTGGTACATGCAAGGCCAATACTGACTATTGCAGCAGCCACAATCAGGACCAATAGGATCTTACGCAAATGAAACCCCTCCCAACTAGATTTTATTGGGGATATACCCCAGTTTAAGGTCGCTAGACCTCATCTATTTCCCTAACGAAATCAACCAGATATCTTTTCCGCCGTTGTTGCTTTCTACGTCTCCGTCAGATGATGTTGAATAACCACAGAAAATATGCTTTTCATCTGAACTGACACCCGAAAGAATTAGATCATCTGCCGATCCACCTACCGATAATGATTCGACAAGCTCACCGTTTTCCTTTATTACAATTATCCACCCATCGTTCATACCTAGAGGATCTTTGACGTCAACGTTCTGTGAAGTTGTGTGACCTGCAACTAGAAAGTGTCCGTTCCCGAATCGCTGAACCACACGCGCAATATCTGTAAAGGTTCCTCCATAATTCTTCGCCCAGATTTCTTGCCCAGCTCTGTCTACTGTTACAACGTAGAAGTCTTTCCCTCCGAGTCCGCTGGAAAACATAGATACTCCAGCATCCTGTTCACCGACAATAATGATTGTGTCCTCAAAAATCATCACATCGTAACCATCTTCGAGATACATACCACCGTAACTCTTATAGGAAGAAAGGACTCCTTCATTATCGATGACCGCAAGTGCAGCCTGTTCGTTAACGTAATTACAGCTAATTCCTACGTCTTTGTAGGCCGTATAGCCTACAGCCAGTATCTCGCCTATGTCAGTAATCGTTAGCTTTCGAGCAAGATCTTCGTTGTTGTTTTCTCCATCTATTGTCCACTGCTTCAGAAGCTCTCCTGTAGAAGCGATCTCAATTATCCAGAAATCTTCTCCCCATACATGTCCTCGAACATCTCCATCTACCGATCTCGTGTAGCCTGCAACGACCACATCTCCCGAGGGCCTCTCAACAACATCGTAAGCATGGTCCTGGCCACTTCCCCCGAATGTCTTCTCCCAGAGTAGTTCACCTTCCGAGGAAAGCTTGATTATCCAGAAATCTCCAAGCTTGTTACTCACGGAAACATCGCCGTCTGATGATTCTGTCATGCCAACAACGATGAAGCCGCCGTCTCTTGTCTCAGCTATCGCTTCTGCAACATCAGAATCACTACCACCGAAAGTTCTAGACCACAACACTTCAAAAGAGCCGTCCATTTTCACTACGAGAAAATCCTCTTCCCCTTTTGAAGCCCCGAGATCTCCGGTAGTCGAAGTTGTATATCCTGCAATCAGAATACTTCCGTCTTTGAGCAAAACCAGATCGTTTGCAACGTCATCGCCTTCTCCTCCGTAGGCAATCGAATACTCAACACTAATCTCTGAAAATGTAAGTACGCTTAACATAATAACGGCTAACAAAAATACTCTCTTCATTAATCCTCCTGTTAGTCACAGCACCTGCCGCCGCCGAAATCCCTTTCAAAGATTGAAACGAGATCTACAACAACTGGCAGCTCCACCAATATAGGGGTATCACTTTTCAGATATGGCAAGTATTGATCAGTGGGGCTCTCGGCTACTATAAGGACATCTAGAAACGGAACGATTGTTCGGACGAACTCTTCCTTTACGGGATCGTCTCCAGTCCCTTCAACATCGATGTCTATTGCTAGAACCTTTCCTCCAGAGCTCTTCACTGAAGAGGCAAGCATCTCAATTCTAATGATATCTTCTGCTGATCCCCGTTCAGCGCCTCCAACAATGACAACAAGAGTACGATATGGAGTTCCGGTAACGTAGAATGGATGGAAAAATTCGTCGGGTAGCTCTCTCCCAATCCTGTATCCAGCACCAGAAGCGAGATCTTCGACTGTCGCAAACCGCGAATAGTCACGAGCAATCTGAAGACTGTCACAAAAATAAATTATATTCTGAAGTTCTATGCTCTCGCCCCAAACTGTCATTAACAGAGGATCTTCAATAACGGGCAAAGGTTCGACTGTCAGAGAGCAAAGAATTGAACCAGCGAAAAGAATCAGCATAACCGTAGCAATTTTCAAAAGTGCCATCCCCAAAATAAATAATAATCAGTCCAAGAACGGAAAACTCATTAAGTTAGGTTGTAAAACTTTCTTATAATCATTATAGCAAAGCCTTATGCCATTTTGCCCGCTTGCTCCAATCGATACACAAGTTTTAAATAGGAGGAAAAAGCTCTAGTTTCTGACTCCATGAGTGAGATTCCCTTTCAAAAAGACTTCCTGGCTCATTAAACACTTGCATCAACTTATTGACATGTCCCACATGGAACCACAGTCGCGGCTTAAGAAGCGAGAAATCGACTTCAAATGAGTCTATAGTCATACGATATCAAGAACGCTTCAAGAAAAGAAGGGCGAAGATTACTCCGCCCTTCGATAGAACAATAGTACTATCTTCTGGTTGTATCTCCATAACCTACAGCTTCGAGCCACCAGGTTGGGTACCCTGCAGTAGAACCATTCACATAACCGTCGTTCAATGTGTAGATCAGTTCATCAGCGAGTTTCCACCATCTATCCACAACTCTATTAGCAAGACCGTTGCTGTAGTTCGTGATGAAATCAATCGCTGCTTCTGGACTGCTCTTGTAAAGTTCGAGCGCAACCTTTTCGATCAGTGGCTGATTCGTGAGGAACTCAGTTTCAAACTTCGTGTATTCCTCTTTGATAATCTCTATTGCGACATTGTATCTCAGATCGGCTAGGTTAGATACGTGGTTGAATGCCCACCATGCAGAGCTTCTGTCGAAGAAATCCCTTGCTCCCTGACTGAATGACTCGGGAACACTGGTAGCGCCAGCGTAGAAGGGAATGTATACAGTTGAATGAGGCGCATCTTCGCCAAACCATACCAGTCCACCGATTTCAGCAGGCATCCAGTTTCTTGCCTGTCCAACGATTACATAAGAACACCTGAACATGGAGATTGCTCTTTCCCAACCATCGTAGTTGACACCTTCCGGCCTCTGATTAGAAGCCGTTGCGTATCTGTTGGGATTTCCGAAAGGTCCTGCAGCGAGTCCAACCGTGAGATCGAATTCTGTTCCTTCATAATGGTCTCTCTTTATCATCATAAGGTCATGAACAGACACTGGCTTATCTGGCTTCACAGACAGAGGGTATCTCTCTGCCCAGGGATCAAGCTCAAGTGATGGGGCTAGAAGATCCAGTACTCTCCACTCTCGTCTTGTGTTATAGAATGCATCCTTCGGCCCATAGGCTGCATAGAAGAGGAAAGTCCCTTCTCCGTCCCACAGTCCTAGATCGATAGCGGTTGAGTAGACATTTGGAGAGGCCATGAAGTAGTCGGTGTTCTCAAGATCGATTTCTCCAATCCTCGATCTGTTGGCGTGAACGAGAACATGATCGTCCGGAATTCTCTGTGCAACCCATACCGCTCCGGGTTCTTCGCTCCCAGGAGACCAGAAGGGTCCAGGACCACAGATCTCAAAGAGCCATGCCTCTTCTCCGTCGATAATTGTTAGTCCTTCGCCGCCATCGCCATATCCGTACTTCTCGGCTAGTTCTCCCATTACCTGTATAGCTTCCCTCGCCGTAGTGGCTCTCTGAAGACCGAGAACCTGCAACTGCTCGATTGTCATCCATCCCTGAGAGTTTCTAAGCGCTCTCTCACCACTCCATGTTGTTTCTCCCATTATTACCTGGTTTTCGTTCATGAATGGATATCCTATGTGGAAGTAGGTGTAGGTTACCGGTGCCTGAGGTATTTCTCCCACGTAAGATACAGTCCTTCCGGGAATACCCGCCTGACAGAGACCCTTGTAAATGCTTACGGTCTCGCCCTCTTCATGTACTCCACCGGGAATAATCTGAATTCTGGCATCGTAGCTGCCGTCACAGGTGTGTGTGGTCATCGTTGAACCGTCAACCGATGCATCCTTTCCTACCAGGATAGAGGTGCATGCCATTGCGGTTACGCCAAATCCAACAAAAAGCACTAACAAAACAATAAGTACACGTCGCAATTCTTTCACTCCCCTTTCACAAAATGGGGGTCGGTCATAGACCGACCCGAATTAAAACAAAGAAACTCACACTTAAGGAAGTCTCAATATCAAAGTATCTGCAAGGTCCCAGTACGCTCTCTCAACTTCAATCATTAGAGAGTTCGTGTATGTTGTCAAGAACTCGACAGCCATATCTCTATCGATTTCGTAAAGCTTCAGGGCCGTCTCTTCTATTGCGGGCTGCATATCGTACATTTTCTGCTGTAACGGAATCCTCACCGCGTCGATTCTCGGCATCATGTCTCCGTATCTCTGGTTGGAGAGTCTGTCGACGGTGTAGAATGCCCAGAAAGCTGCGTCTCTGTCGATCTTTGCGATTCCTCTGTTTACTGTCGCCCAGGACTCCGGAACTCTTGTGATACCGGCGTATATCGGAACGACTGTGGCCTTGTGGCCGTTTCCAAGTCCAAACCAAGATACTGCACCGATTTCAGGCGGTAGCCAGCTTCTAGTCTGGTTGATGAAGTAACAGCTGGTACTCTGAACACCTATCAACCTTGGAGTTGATGGGAGACCGAGCAGATTTCTAATGTCTGTTCCCGGCTGAGGCGTTGCTAGAGGGCTAAGAACCCGATTACCGTTTCTATCCGTGTAGAACCATGCCTCTTGGGCAAGCTGGCTACCGGGGGTGTCGTCCATAACATCTCGATAAAGCTCGATAATGTCGTAAACCGAAACCAATCGATCCGGCCTGAAGGAGAATGGGTACTGAGAAGTGTCCCCACCGTACTCCCAGTTTCCAGATGGCTGGAACATTGAGAACACTCTCCATAACCTCGGGTTCCACGTACCAATTGTACCAATTACTTTCTTCCATATGAATGGTCCTTCCTGGCCTTCCTGCCAGAGACCGAGTTCGATTGTGCTCTGAAGATAGTTTTCGCAAATCATGAAGTCGTCTGCGGAAACTCCGGGAGGAAGATTCGTCTCGAGATCGATCTCGCCAATAATACTCGCATTTCCATTTACCATCATGTGGTCGTCAGGAACCCGTTGTGCCGCCCATATCGCTCCGGGGCCGTCACCCGGCTTCCAAAGCGGTCCTACTCCGTAGATCTCAAACCACCAAACTTCCTCGCCGTCAGCAATTGTAAGACCCTCGCCGCGGGAGCAAGATTCTCTGTAACCGTATTCGACTGCCAGAGAACCCATAAGCTCGATAGCCTCTCTTGCTGTCGTACATCTCTGAAGAGCGAAGGCCTGAAGCTGCTCAATTGTCATGATGGCGTCAGCGCTGTTTGCTGTCTCCCTTGCTCCACCTTGTGTTGTCTCGCCCATCAGCAAACCCTTTTCGTTGGAGAACGGATAAGAAGTCTGGATCCATGAATACGTATGTTCCACCTGGGGTATCTCACCCAGCTGAACCAACGGTCTTCTGTCAGCATAGACTATCCATTCCCAGACGGGCGTCATGCTTCCCGGTTCGTGATCCGCAGCCGGGTGTATAATCAGTCGGGAATCATACGATCCGTCAACAGACTGAGCGGATATTGCTGATCCGTCAACAGTCGCGAGTTTGCCAACTCCGATGTCAGTACAGGCAATCAAACCGGTGTAGAAAAACACAATCGCAATAACAAATAACACAAGTACCTTTTTCACCTAAAAACCCCTCCCTTTTGAGGAAAAAAGCTCAGAATAATTCAATATTCTTACCGGTCATTCATAGTAAATCTTACTTGCACTTGCTTTAGATGGATCCTGGAAATAGAAGCCGGTACCGTTACTAACTACCTCGTCGTATCTCGGAACTCCTCCAACAAGTACCTCCTTTCCTGGATTGAAATCGCTCCATAGCTCGAGAACCATGAGAGTCGTGGAGCAGTGTCTGCCGACTCTCACATCGATTGGCCAACCTTTCTCGTCTATCTTCTCGTAAAGCAGACCGTACTTTCCGGCTGTCATAACAAATTCATCCTTACCTGTTAACAGAAGCGCCTCATCCGTGATTCCCCTAACCCTGTCCAGGAAAGGCTCGGGAGTCTCGAACAGAAGAGATATCGCGTCCGAATGATCCCCCACTTCTCTATGAGAGAGTCCGTGAAGGCTAGGAGGAGAGAACTCCATCCCGATCCTGAATTCCGAAGAAGTGAGAATCATGGAAGCCAGCCCCGCTATGTCTGCGGCCTTCTGATGAGCAACTATTGTGCTTATGACAGGGTACTCAAGCTCGGCCTCATGTAAGTCGATGAAAACGTCAACTCCTTCTTCCCTTATAAGATTCATGAAAGCGTAGTTAGTCTGTTCTGTGATCATTCCGTTCTCCCTGCCTGGCCATGTTCTGTTGAAGTTACGAATGTCCATGTAGGCAAGAAGCTGACCACTTGGATAGTGGACGTAGGTCTCGGGATCCGGCCACGAATCGAGAGGGCTTGTCCATCTGTCTCCCATTCGGTATTTGCTCTCTCCCCAGGGTGTCTCAATGGTATAGTACATGGGATAAGCGTCCCCCGGTCTGGTAACTCGCGACGCACTCTGGTTTGCAGTTATGGCTACGATCAGCCTTCCCTTGCTTGGTATGGCGTTCTCGACGAATATCTGAGCTGCCAGATTTGTCGCTGGTTCCTCTGGATGAGATCTACCAATCACCAGTGCCGTTCCCCCGGGTACACCACTATCGATTATGTAGATATTGGTGTCGTTTATGGTGCCTTTCAAGGGCGCAAAATAGTCACCAAGAGTCTTCACATTGGTTACCCCCGGTCCAATTACAACTGGCTCCTGGAAGTTTCTGTGGTTGTAGAACTCGATCCCCGCAATAATAAGGGCAATCCCGACCAATGCAGTTGAAACTATTTTGACAATCATCAGGTTTCTGTCAGTCATACCAGCACCCCCTACTTGATTCTCAGGATTCGCAGGATGAATGGCATTAACATGACAGAAAAGAGGATTGCCTCCTGAAAACTCTTGGTCTTGATCAGGTTTCTAGCTATAACGAAAACTACAAAAGCGATTATCAAGTAGTAACAGACACTGATTATTGTATAAAGAACAGCCATTAACAACACTTCCTTTCGGCCATGACATCACCCGCCAACCAAGAAGGAAAGTTCATTACTGAAGATCAAGAACAGTGTAGTGATCAGCAGAATAAACCCCATTGGAACAAGCGAAGTCTTCAAGAAATCCTTATAGTAGTGACCCTTGAACTTGAGCTCCATAACCGTTGCCCTTCCAACAACTGCAGTAGGCGGAAGAATATCTCCCACTGGCCACATTACTGCCATTGCAGAAAGAGCGATTATTGCGTCCATACCTTTCATGTTGAACAAAAGTATAAGGGGAACTCCGAGAAGCGGTGCAACCGCGTATTGGAGCAACCCTTCAGAAACAGGCAATATTAGCCAGAGTGCAGCAAACAGAACCCACATAGGCAGTGTCACTACGGCCAGAGAGATCAACCCTCTTGCGCCACTCAAAGCCATTATCTGTATCAAAATACCCACAACTATCATGATTCCTACAAGAGGGATCAAAGTGTTTATAGTGTTTGTCGCTATTTTCAGAATCTCCAACTTCTTGGGACTGAGGAGAATCGCAAATACAGATGCTACAACGAACATGAAAGGCAACCCCAGCGTAGGAATTGAGTGGGGCCATATCCGTCCCGCCATGATCAAGAATATTAGGACCACGAAGGGAATTCCTACCCTTATCCAGTTCATCTTCGCAGGCGGTTCAGGCAGCTCCTTCAAAGCTTCTCCTAACTCTACAGGCTTGCCCTTTCCTCCCAAGAAGAACATCGCAAACAGAGACCCCGCAAGCGACAGGACAAGGAGCGGAATGAAGAAGCCTACATAAGGCATGTTAGAACCTGCGGCTGCCATCATCGCCCAGAGGTTAACAGGAGGTGCGGCGGCACTCATTGCAGCACAAACGAAAATTATCGCTGCTACTCGTTTCTCAGATATTCCCATGTAGGTGAGAACTGTCCCAACCAGCGTACCGACCGTGAGCACTGTGGTAGCACCAGAACCAGTCAAAGCACCGGGAATTAACAGGAGAAGAGTCAGGAAGAAAAGGCAGAGCGCTCTGCTCTTGTGGAAGGCAGTAACTATACGCCTTACCAGAAAGGCGACTCCCCCGGACTCCTTTATCAGATTCATGAAGAAAGTAGCAGTGATAAAGATCAAACAGACATCAAGATAAGTGAAAGAGCCTTCAACCAGATGACGAACGGGAATAGCTCCACCAGAATGTACAATGGCCGCTGCGATTGCAGCAACTAACATCGAGAGTTCAACACTAAGTTTAAGTGCCTTTGCAATCCCGAAAGAGACGGCAATTACGGCAAGTATTAGACCAGCGTGGAAGTACACCAGGACACTCCCCCTTCAGAACCGACCATGAGGTCGATTGCAAAATGATTCATTGTTTCACTCCGACTCAAACAGCTCTTTTAGAGCGGGACCGATGTCCAACGATTCCTTCACCTTGATCAGAGGTATTCCATTCTTTTCAGAGTAGTTCGTGAAGAAACCATCTGAATCGCTGTCAGCGATGACAAGAATCAAATCGGATTTTGGAATGACTGTGTTTATCGACCTTTCGTCAGTAGAATCTACACGGCGCGCCATCCCCTCAATGTGTGCACCAATAATTGTCATTCCGAGTTCTTTAGCCTTAGAAATAAGAGCTTCAACCCTTTTAACCTCGAAATTCATATCAATACCGGCGGCTCCCATTCCTTTGAGGCTCGTTCCTGTGGTTATAACCAATGTCTTTGGAGCATTTTCTCCTGCCGCCATCTCGGAAAGCTGTTCGGCAGTCAAGAGATCCTCCTGAACACAGGCGATCTGGCTTCTTGTACACACCAGTCTGAACATCAAAGCACCTGGGCTCTGCCCCATAGTGGTTACAACCATCGGTGGCTGAACGACCGGCATCTCAGTCTCCACTGAGAAAAGGGCAGAGCACGGCAAAACTAAAATCAGCATTACTAGAAATCCCAGGATAATCTTTCTCACAAAAAACACCCTCCTTTTAAAGCTATTGAACTAATATACAGACTAAGGATATACACACTCAGTTTGTGTGTCCAATTCCCACACCGACTACCCATTCTGGCAAATAATAGACCCAAAACGGTACTCTTGAAGGCTGCCGAAGAATATAGAAACAAACAATAAAATAAGTACGTAATCCTTATCGTTTACAAACTTATTCTACCATCTCTTCAATCTCTGACAAACCATGATCTGTCAAGATGATCTCCAATGTAGCGCAACTACGTTCGATTATCACTTCATAGTTAATTGATGTGTGATAAGCCAATCGGCAAATGCATTCTTGTTTAATTCTCTGCTTTCATTAGCTTTCGATCCAGTTAATTACCAGCATTGTTATGTTTATGGAAATTCTGCAGACTCATCTCATGCGTGCTACCATGGAAACCGAAAATCTCTTTCGGGAGGGTTTTGATGAAGAGCTGGAGGGTCTGGGAAGGTTACGAATACATCATGTTGAAACCAGGCGAATTGAAGGACATAAGAGATGCCATAAGATATTATGACCCGAAAGGAAAACTTGTCGCGGTACAGGTACTACGAAAAACAAGCGAACTGGGGCAGATGAAGATTACACAATCATCCTTTAATACAGGTTCCCATATTCATATCCTGAACAATTATCAGTCCCATAGAATACATAACCAGGCATAAAACGAAATACAGCCCAATAGGGATTAGTACTCTCAAGACTCTATTCGAGGTTCTGGAATTCAGTTTTTCTACTAAGAAATTGACTGAGAGAATTATAGCCAAAACAAGAGTGTACTCGACTCCAAATAAGAAGAACGGTAAATCGTTTATCTGGTTAACACTGAAATAGGCTTGACCAACTTTCTCCCAGAAAGGCCATGGTGTGAACATCAAATGGCTGATAAGATAGACCGCCCACGTGCCAAACACAATCGGCAAACTCTTTGAGGTCTTCAGATAGTATTTCGAAAAGAGATAGGCGCCTATAACTATTCCCGAAAGATGCACAACGTCATAAACTATCTGGAGCATGTATGCATGGTCAGAAAGATCGAGAGTTGAGAGTGCCGCAACAAGAGAGATTCCCATTGTCGCCATTGCCCCCTGTTTTGCCCACTCCCACCCAAACAACAGAGCCAACCAACCAATCAAGAATACTAGATAACATAGATAGATCAGATTATGTAGGTTGTTCGTCGAAAAATAAGTAATCCCGCCGTCAGAAGTGTGCTCGTATTTCATATCAAGAAGATCGAGATCGAAATGCTGGTTTGGTCCACTGTAACCGCAATCTCGCCACTCGTAAAGCCACCCATCCCAAGTTAAGTAGAAGATAAGAATTAGAATCCACAAAACCATGAAAAAAATACCGAGCCTTCTCTCAAATATGTTTTGGTTTAGCTTCATAATAACTCCCGCCGACAAGACTAAAGATAATCCCGATTTTATCATGATAGAATGCATAATAGAATTCATCCATTGGAGTGGTTTTCTTGTCTCTTGACTGGATAGATGTGACAGACATTGACATCAAGATTCTTCTGTTGTTGGAAAAGCACAATATCTCTCATCTTGAAAGAACCCATTCAGATCAAAGATCGCTTGCAGTGGTTCTGAAGGCCAATCCAGAAATTCTATGGTATTTCATGATGATTCTGCCTGAGAGGGCTGAGACATTCAAGAGATTGGTAGAAAACGTCTCGGAAGATCTTTCTCGAGAAGAGATAAGAAATGCAGAATTGGAGTTGCTGAAGAATGTGAATGACTGGATAGTGTACGCCATTGATCCATCGGTGTACGACTCTCTCGAATTCACAAAGTGGGATAACAGATTACTAACTGACTTAGTTAACTTTAGAGGCAAGAAAGTCGTCGATTTGGGTGCGGGTAGCGGCAGGCTGTCATCCGTTGCGGCGAGCGAGGGCGCATCAGTCGTTTATGCCGTTGAGCCAATGAGAACTCTGAGGGAGTACCTGAAGACAAGGGCAAGAGCGAAAGGATTAAGTGACTTCTATGTTGTGGATGGCTTAATAGAGGATATTCCCTTTGAGAGAGATTTCGCAGATGTTGTTATTTCCGGTCATGTCTTTGGTGACTTCATGGAAAAGGAATTCAGTGAAATGTATAGGGTAACAAAACCGGAGGGCGAAATCGTTCTGTTTCCGGGTAATAGAGATTCAGACGATCGTATTCACTCTTTTCTTCTCGAGAAGGGATTTGAATGGGGCAGATTCAAAGAACCTGGTGCGGGCCTTGTGAGATGGTACCTATTTAAGGTGAACAAGATATTACCTTAAGGATTTGTCTCTGAAAAACTCCCAGATCATTTCGCTGGCTTTTATTGTGGCCTCAGACGAGCTGTTGAGAGCATCTAGTCCTTTTTCTCTCCCCGGCCAGGTGTGATCACCGTCAGTTATCATATAGAAATGGACAAGACTCCTCTCGTCTTTCCCGGTGTATTCTTTCAGTATGACCAGTCCATTTTCATGCTGTGTCTCCTGTACGGTACTTGCTCCCATCTTGGCTGCCCAGAATTCCACAGATTCTTCTACCGGGGGAAAATACATTCCGTTGGCTTCGGAGCTGCTCGAAAAACCTCCCTCAAAGGGTATTAT
>NZ_DJGL01000103.1:82615-88979 GCF_002432735.1 Mesotoga sp. UBA5847
GCCGGAGAAGAAGAGACAATTGCACATGCCGCAAACAGCTCTGGATAGCGTGACATAAGCCTATAGACAATCATTCCTCCATTGGAAAGACCGACAAGATAGACTCTGGTCTCGTCAACGGGATAACTGTTAATTATTTCGACAATAAGCTCGTAAATGTATGAAACATCATCAACTTTGTTCTCCATAGCATATCCACAACAGAAACCTGAGTTCCAGCTCAAGAAAACGCTGTTCAAAGGGCCTGTTCCCTCAGGATAGACTGAAATGAAACCCTCTTTATCAGCAACTTCCGTTATTCCGTAAGTGTTCTTTGTGTAATTGCCATTGCCAAAGAGGCCATGAAAGACAAGAACTACCGGCAACTTCTCATCTTTGATTTCCGGAGGTAGATGAATTATGGTTTGTCTCGTTCTGCCGTCATGCTCTATCGTCATAACCTCATCTACTCCCTTTTTCGTGCCACTGACGAGGGAGAATCCCATGGCCAGAAGAGTGCCGATTATCACCATTGTCTTGAACACTTAGCTACCCCCCGTTCACCTTTTAATTACAACAGTTGATAACATTTCAATACTAACATTTGTTAAGCCAGAACAATTCCTCAGTCTCTCCAGAAAATCAAACACGTTGTCTGAACAAATCCTCTTCATAACTCTTACTAAACGGCATTCAAAAAGCGAAAGCCTCTCCCTTGCGTAATTTGTCGAGCGAATTTCCATAGCCTGAAACAGTTAGTTCGAAGCTGTATTAAGCATGCCGAAAGATGGATCTCTGAGGTTAAGAAGGACTATGTCTCCGTCCGATAGAAATGATACGGGAATCTGACTAAAAAATGTAGTGGTGACGTATCTACCCATAAAAGTCGGAAAGAGACCGAGGATAGAGATGCACGAAGCCGCAACTTTCCCTGCCGCCCCTGAAACAAGCTTGAGCGAGCGTTCTTTGAGATCAAAAACCTCAGAACTGGCATCTGTACTTCCTGATACCCCTTTCAGAAAGAAATCCCTAACATCGCTTTCGAAGACGTAATTCTGTCTGGACCAGATCCGGCAGTGACGAATCTTCTGTAACTTATCCCGCAGCCCTACTGGTGAAGAGATTGTCGAACCCTCCATTACTTTCAGAGTGCCGAAGAGACTCTTCACAAACTCATTTAAGCGGCTAATCGCCTCACCCTCTCTCAGCGCTTCTGCAGTCACCGTATAATATCCTGTCAGTCCATTCAGTATTATGTTACCCTTGCCGGCGAGATCATTTATGTGCTCCAAAGCAGCAAGGCCTTGAAAACCGTATCCCCCGACATGCATCTTCAAAGCGTCACTCCGTTCAAGTCACATCCGAGCGTTTCTTCATACGGTTCATTCATGACATCAATAAAGGATGAAAAACCCATCATATTGATATTCCTGGTCATAACGGGAGAGATCAAAACATCTGCAGCAGCTATTTCTCTCTGCAAAATCAAATCGGCTCTGTATTCATCCATCACTCCCAATATTGAATTCGAAGTATTGAAGTAACCCTATTCGATGAAGAAAGATCTACGGCAACTAAGAAAGTACTATTCGCCTCTCTTGCGACGCTTACAAAAAGATTGTTCGGGATACCGCCATCGGCAAGTGTTAGGTCTCCTTTCTTTTCAGGTTTGAATAATCCTGGAATAGCCATTGATACTCTAAGAGCTTCATAGATACTCCCTTCATTTTGGACGAGAAGTTCAGCTGAACAGATAGCTGTAGATGTGCACACAAAAGGAATCTTTGTATTGGAGAATCTATACCTATTTGAGTGTTTCCTAATGGTTCTAGAATACACTCCAGAGGGAAGCGCTGCTCCGAAAACATACAAGAATAAACAAGCATCACACTGAAGATCGGTTCCTCTCTCTCATTTACTGTTGATTCCATCAATGATAGTTATTTGACATCCTTTCTGAAGATTCTCGAAGAAACCTCCCAGAGGCTATTTGAATCAGCCAATATTGCATATCCCGCCCCGACTAGAGCATCAATCCTTACTCCAACTATGAGGTCGGGAATGAAACCCTTCTCTTCAAGCGCACGAATAACCCCAACGGAGCTGCACCTTTTGCTCCTCCACCTCCCAGAACCAATGCTCTTTTCATTTCGACACCTCTAAGTAAAAACCACCTATGAAACACCGTTTCATTGTTCATATATTGTTGGCCGTACGCAACTTCCAGAATTGTTCCAGCTCAGTCAGAATCTCATAAGCGCCGCTACAAAGTAGATTACGGGCGCACGAATCTCTACTCACTCCTCCTTTTGCCAGGGTTTTAAGTTCACGGGGAGAAGCTCTTTCTGTCAATACCGCCGTCCCATCTTCGAAAATCCAGCGCTGTCGATTCCCTTCAAAAACTGACTGCATACCCGTATCCGGCGCAACAATGACCCAATTCTTGCCACTATCTATTCCAGTACCAAATCTGCCAATCGCTTAAAATGAGCCTCCCTGAACCAAAACAGGCGCACCTGACCTCATTTGCTTATCTTCAGAAGGGCCGCCAGAGAGTATAGCGGTTTTTTCTCGGTTATCCTGTCAAGTTCTCAGATAATTTCATCTCTCGAGATTTCTCTTATGGGTATGCCGCTTTCCAAAGAAATCGCAGAGGCTACACCAATTACCTGTTGTCCCATGCCTGCTGACGTCGGCATTATTCTACCGGCGCTTTGCCCTTCAAAATCACTTGAGAAACATCTGCCTGCCATATTTAGATTGTCTAAGTCGCTGCTGATGAGTGTTCCTAAAGGTATCTCATAATAGTCAGAATATGAAGGTACTCTGCCTTTGACTTCCGGAGTAATCTTCTGAGTTTCAGGGGAATGGACATCTATTCCATATGTTGCTTTGGCGACACCGTCATAGAACTTTTTATGCAATCTAAAGTCTTCTCCAGTGAAGACATAAAATCCCCTCACTCTTCTGCTCTCTCGAATTCCAATATCGCCTGCAATCTTCTCAATTCTTGACTTTTCAAATCCCCGAACGTACTTCCTAGAAAAGGCTACAAGTTGGTCGATCTGCTCAGAACATTCGAAGACCGATTTGCTCAGTTCGAAAAGATTGACAGGATCTTTACCGAACGAGTGAGTTGTGTTGACGGATACTCTGTCTTCCCCGGGAAGTTCAATGAAGAAAAAGTAGTCGTGAAGATTGTTAAGTCCACTCTTTCTAGCCTTTTCGATCTCTTCAAAGTAGCCCGCAACTGAAAGAGGCTTCGAATCTGGTGTCACCCATTTGAAGAAGTTGCTTCTTCTACGACTGACGTCCTCCCTAATTCTCTCGAAGTTGATGTTACTCATAGTAAACATAAGTGTTGACGCCTGATTTGCCCCATCAGTATCACCGGAGAAGAGCGTAGCTCCTGCCATTTGACCTAGTGAGGCGTCAACCGTAGAATCAAGAAACATCTTTGCTATTGCAGTGAACTCCGCACCTGAAGAGGAAATGAAACTAACTTCTTCAACTGTCCGCTCGGAAGAGGAAACTCTTGTCGGAAGTGAATGAAGTACAAGTCAAACTCCAGCCTTTCTCAGCTTTTCCAGAAAGATGATCTTCAGAATCTCTGAATTGAAGGCGTTTCTAAGGATTCCCCCACGCTCACGCTGGTCAACCAGGATTTCGCCAAAAAACCTCCCCTAACAGCACCGGTACCAGCGAACGACGATTCTCCGATACCAGAATGAGGACCAAATGATTTTGCTGTTCTTTAGTAACGTCTTCCAATCTTCATAGCTTTGTCCCGTTCGCATTCAATTACTCAACGCAGAACCTATTGACGAGTCTCTTATTTCCAATTCCGACTCCAAGAGTCTCCACATTGCTTTCTCTTGATCTTCCTTCTCTTTAGTAGAGACCGTCTTGAACCTCTTCATATTAACATCAGCGGCAGCTAGATGCTTTCTGAAAGGAGAACCCAAAACTCTAACAATTCTCTTTATCTTTTCTCAAGACTTGCACGCAAATTGAGGTATCTTTCTTGACGGGTCCCTCGACCATTCAAAGTGATTAGAACCAACACAGGTCTTGGCTTTCTTTGATCTGGGAGAGAGACGTATAATTATCTGGTCTCAATCATTCTTTCTCTAATTCTCACTTCAGTTTCTGCCAAATTCTACGGGGGGCGATTCTAGAAACGTGTTGTGACGCTAGCACTTGTATTGACGACACTTCTTGTGTTCTCTGGATGTTACGTGGTTTTGAAATGTGTTGACTTTGGGGGATTCACTGTTCGAGCATAATATCATAATGATGACGTCTTTTCTGAACTGACAACACGGATGGTTATGAAACCCTTCTTCTGGTTCAATGGAACTCCCACTCCAAACGGAGTAATGACCGTTACAAATGCAGGTATGGCGGGACACTCGGGAAAGGATATCAAAAAGGATATGAATATGAACAACGTCACGATCTCCTTCAAGTTCCCTGTCAATCCAACCGGCCTTATTCTCTACTATGGAGAGTACGGTGGAAACATAAATGTGGAAATAAACGGGGTTCTCGAAAATGTACAGGACTTCTCAGACATCGAAGGAAAAGTAATAGGCGGAGTGAATGTAACTCTGACAAGCGTAAGCGGCCCCAAGGGAGTACTGAATCTTCAGGGAATGATCACATCTTTTTCGATAGGAGGTCAGGAACTCCGGATAGACCACATTTGTCCGAGAAAATAGAGTTATCGAAGCTCCACACTTCTGATGCCCCTTAATCTCGACAAACCAACCATAAGATTCTTGATTTTTATAGCATCGCTTTTGCTTATCTCAATTAGCAATGTAAGGTTTTCTTCATCGTCTTCAACTTCCATAGATTCTACTGTCAATCCATTGTCCTTGAACCATTCTGAGATTCTTCTGGACATTTCCTCAGTATTACTCGCAACTATTAGGATTCTCGGCAGATTTCTTCCGCCGGTGAAAAGCTCTATCCTCTTCAGAAAAAGCACGATCATTATTGCGAATACGGTTACTACGGTGGACAATAGATATTCACCGCTTCCGAATCCCATGCCAACCGCTGCAGTTACCCAAAGCGTTGCTGCCGTTGTAAGACCCTTGACCGAAAAACCCTTTTTCAGGATCGTTCCCGCTCCCAGAAATCCTATCCCAGAGACAATTTGTGCCGCAACTCGGCCAGGGTCACCGTGTTCTGCGGTTACAAATACTGTTGTAGAAAGCACCGTAATGAAAGCAGCACCAACACAGATGAGAGAGTGTGTCCTGAGTCCTGCCGGCTTGTATATTCTCTCTCTTGTCACTCCTATCATCGCTCCTGCAACAAGAGCACAGAATAGCCTCAAACACAGATCCAAATATTCCAATTTTCAACCCTCCCTTAAGTTACGATTATAACCTTTCCCTCCGATAAGTAAACACAAGAGCACAGCATTTCTACACCAATCGACCAATCGACATTGTTTCGACTTCTCGTATGATCTCTTCCATCAGGCTAAAACGCTAGATCATATCTGCGTTTTCATGAGTTACCAAAGTCGGAATGTGATTCTTCCTTGAGGGCCACTTTCCAAGAGTAATTCTCTCTTCACTTCCAAAATGCTATTATTGGTTGGAAGGAGTGATAGATGTGCTGATTCCCGTAATTCTCGCAGCCGGAAAGGGCAGAAGACTGAAGTCGGAAGTTCCTAAGCCCCTGGTCAAAGTGAAAGGCAAGCCGATGATCGTTCACATCCTAAGAAAGGTTTCTTCAGTATGCGATAGCGTCAATTCAATAGTAGTAATAAATCCGGACTTCGAAAGCGATTTTCGGAATGTGCTCGATAGCAATACCATACTTGCATATCAAGATTCGCCGAAGGGAACTGCAGATGCGCTGAAAAGAGCACTTCACTTGGTCCCGGAAGGTTCTGAGATTCTGGTGATGTATTCTGATCTCATTCTGATCACGGAAGATTCCCTTAAGGCCCTTGCTGAACTCCATAAGAGTAATTGCTGTGATATAACATTTCTTTCCGGAGTAACCGAAACCAAATTTCCATATGCTCTTGTTGAGCGTGACGAATACGGTAAGGTAATCTCCTTCAAGGAAAAAAAGATTCCTGACTTCCCGCCTCCCTGGGAGTTCTACATTGGACCAATAATTCTGAGAAAAGATGTGGTCGAAGAATATATCGACAATCTGATACCAAATAAGGATACCGGAGAAATTTACATTTCCGATATTGTGTCTCTATCGTTGATTGAACATAAGTCTGTATGCGGCTTTGTAACCGAGAATCAAGAGGAATTCTTGGGGGTTAACACTCCTGAGGATCTTGAAATTGCAGAAAAACTTCTCTCCGACTGAACCTTTTTCTCAAGGGTGAAGTCTCATTACCAGA
>NZ_DJGL01000027.1:0-29786 GCF_002432735.1 Mesotoga sp. UBA5847
ACAGGAGCGCTTCAGGATGACAGAATAGGTTCGTTCTGATCCGAGGGCGTAATTTTCTTCTTGAGGACTGGTCAAGCTCTTGTTCTTTGCTCCTGACCAACCCCCAACCTCCGACCCCCAACGACAGGCCAAATCATCTCTCAATCAGTTCTACTCCCGCTCTTCTGAATTCCTCTATAGTTCTCTGAACATCGCCTATGTTTGCTTCTACACCTTTTGTTCCATTTATTATTACGTTTATCTTGAAGCCGGCCAGGAGAGCATCGTGAACGGTGTATTTGAGGCAGTAGTCCAGAGCTAGTCCGCAGATATCAAGCTCTTCAATTCCGAGTGCTCTTAGTAGCCCATCTGTTCCCAGTTCCGTTCCGTCGTTTTCTCTGAAGATCGAGTAGCTGTCAACATGGGGATGGGTTCCCTTTCTGATTATGTAGTCAAACCGGTTGGTCTCAATGTTGGTGTGAAATGCCGCCCCGTGGGTTCCCTGCTGGCAGTGGACGGGCCACAAGACGGGGCCAATTCCTTTTTTATTATCGAATGGTGTAAAGGGCTCTTTCCCATGGTTGACCGCAAAGCTCATATGATTGGAGGGGTGCCAGTCCTGCCCCGCAACTATCGCCTCATACACAGAGTCTCTCATAGCTCTGTTTATCGCTTCGTTTATCTGGCTTGCGCCGCTCACTGGCAGTGAACCTGTTTCGTAAAAGTCGTTCTGAACATCAACAACTATTAATGCCTTGCGCATCTTCATCACCTCACTTCTTCCTGGAGTGCCTGAAGTCTTCCGCATAGTTCATCGTCGACTGAACTCAGTGCAAACAGAGTTACTTCGTCCGGTTCGAGTTCCCTTACTTGCTTTATGAGTTCTATAAACTCATCCCATCTGGAGGCATAGTTGAATGCACCCAGTCCGATTCTGATATTGTTCAGGGAGCCGTGAAGACTGCGGATGTTTTTCACCCTTGAGATTACTTCCTCTGGCTCTTTGCCATATGCCATGACAACTGCCGCATCAATAAGGCCGTTTTCCAGCCACTCAAGCCAGGGTTGAAGACGCTCATGTACGGCTCTCTCCGAATAATCATCATAGACTGCGCAGGATAGCTTTTTGCCCTTGCTTCGAACTGTTTCGGAGATCATCGAGACCTGTCTTGTCACCGCGTCGATTCTGAAGCGATCGAAGCTATCCGTGCCATTCGACAAGCCTTCTTCGTTCAGCCAATCTCTATACTCGGCCAATGCAATCGGGTTGAATCCAAAACTCCTGAAGGGGTACCTTATGAAATCAAGATGAACCTCTTCTATATCGTAATTTGAGATTTCCGAAGCAATCTCCTCTGTGAACTCTCTCACGCCTGCTACACCAGGATCGACGTAAGGGCCGAAGACTTCTTCGAGGTTGCTGGACGAATAGTCGAGCATTGAAGTGCCGTTTTCGTCAACGGTAATCCATTCAGGATGTCTGTTCACTATGTGTACTGCCGATAAAGGTCTTCGCCTTTCGAAACCCCAAACCAGGTTGACATTCATCCAGGCCGAAATGTGAAAAGTCTTTCCCGAAGCTTCGGCAATAGCCTTCCTAAGAGCATCGAACGGCTGCACCAATTCCTCTGCAGGCGGAAGCAATGCTGAAGAGTAATAAGAGTCACCTCGACCAACAACCTGAATGTAAGCTCTACCTGCGTTTATCCGATCGAGCCGATCGATCATTCTGCTCAGTGATTCGGGGGAAATAAGCTCTTTGCTTGTCACCCATACTCCCGGTTCAAGTCTGTTCATCTTTCTCCTCCTGCCGGCTAATCAGCAAGTTTCCGCCTGAACCCTAGATGAAGTCAATCACATTGGATTTGTCGCTTATTTCGGGGATTATTATGCCCTTGCCGTCCGCCATTACTACCGTTACACCGGGGCCGTGACCGGTAATTATACAGTCTCCGTGCACAACTACTCCGATAGTAACGGAGCCCTCCATATAACCTCCAAGTCCGAAAGAATCGTTGTGATTTTCGAGGGCTACGAAATCGCCTATTCTAAGCCTGTCGAGACCGACTTTCTTTATGAGTGCCCTGTCATTTGTGATGATGTCGTAGTCGCCACCGGAAGGATCTCCCGATCCTGAGCCGGAACCCATGAGATAACCGGGTACTATTGCCCTTACTGGGAAGTAGATCTTCCCATCTCCTTCTCCAACTGGTATCCTGTCTAAAAGCTCAGGATCGATATTGTATACCCTGATTGAGGGATAATCTTCAAGCACTAATCCCTGACCGAATCCGACAACCTGTATCTTGTCTCCGATCGCCATCCTCTTCTTTATGTCTTCTTTGAAGTGAATCAAGACATGATTTATGCCGCCATGCTTGCCTATGACTATTCCCTTCTCCCCCTTTGCGTCTCCGCTGATTAAAGTGGCCGAATTTCCGATACAGGAATAACCGACATATGCTGAGTTCTTGTCAGCTTCGGAGTTCTTTGTCGAGACATCCGGCTCAACATGGTCGCCAACCATCTTGAAAGCACTGTCTCCAAGAGCAAAATTATAGGTAATGCCTCCCGTACCCGGGAAAAGTCTTGGAGTCCCATCGACTTCAAGTCTGAAAGGGCTTCTCCTTAGTGGATGTGCAACTTCGCCAGAGACAGAGATCTTCACTACAAAAGCTTTGTTTGTCTTCAATGTCTTCTCCTCCATTTGGTGTTCTTGTTAGCATATAGTACATATACATTATATCAACTGAAGAACGTCGGTCGAAGCGTGATATAATCCACGCTGGAGGTAATCATATGTATTATCCGGGCCATATCCAGAAAGCGAAAAGACAGATCCAGAATTACATGAAGTCCGTAGACGGAGTTGTCGAGCTGCTTGATGCTAGGATTCCTCTCACGAGCAGGGCCTATGAAGCAGAACGGTTGTTTCAGAACAAACAGCGTATTGTCGTTCTGAACAAGTCTGACCTGGCCGATACTGAGATCACTTCCATGTGGAAAGAGCATTTCAGAGCACAGGGAAGCGGAGTTGTAGAGGCTTCACTAAGATCAACAGACGCGAGGAATTTCATAATCAGAGAAATCGTACCTCTATTAAAAAGCAGGTTCTACGAGAAGAGGTTCATGGTCGTCGGAATGCCAAACGTTGGAAAGTCTACCTTTATCAACAGACTCAAAGGCAAGAAATCACTGGCTGTAGGAAATAGACCGGGGATAACGCGTGGAGTACAATGGATAAATGTCTCTAAAAGCATTTCCGTTCTCGACACGCCGGGAATTCTATACTCTGAACTTCGCTCTCGGCAAGTAACGACGAAACTCCTAGCGGTAGGTTCCCTACCGTACGAGAAGTTTGATCCGCTTGATGCTTTCGAAATGGTGCTTTCCTTAATTGTCGAAAGATACGGGGAGGTTCCCCTTGAGGATTACCTTGGTGAGAAATTCGCCAATGGAGAAGAGTTTGTCGAGAAGTTCTGCAGAAGAAGAAACTATCTTGCCAAACAGGGAGCGCTCGACACAACCAGAGGAGCCCACACTTTTCTCAGAGAGGTCGCGGCCGGGAAGGCAGGAAGGTTTTCCTTCGAAGATCCCAAAAGCTTTTACAGTACTGATTCGCCCGAAACAGAGTGATCTCTCGCTCTGCTTCTCAAATCGGCCCATATTTGATCAATAAAACTGTAGGTCAGCCACTCTTCGATGATGTGGAGTTCCCTTGTGCCCAATCTGGTTGGTTTGATGATGTCACTCTCTCTTTTGAGATACCCTCTTGTTATTGTCGAGTAAAGGAGAAATCTCATCCTCAATGGAAGTCTTCCAAAGTGTTCTTCAACACTGCCGAGATCGAGGTGGCCACCGTAAAGCGCCCAGAAAGAGTAATAGAGAATCGCCGAAAACTTATTCATTTTGATCGTCTTACTGACCGGAAGCTTCCCGGAATCGACAAAGGAGAAGTATTCATCGAGAGAAAAGGTATTAGTTCGAAAATCCTTTCCGTTGAAGGAAGAGGCGCTCGTGCCAATTCCCATAAAGAACTCACGTGAAACAGAGCTGTACTTTCTCTTTTCTCCCCTCTTTTTGAAGGTCCAGAGAGAATCTCTAACATAACCATTTGTGAGAGCGACGTTTTCCAGCTCTTCCAGTATCTCGAGTTCCTTCTCAGGATCGTTCTTAGTGTTTTTGTAGGCCGTGTCTGCAAAACGCATCATTGGATAAACTGATACCTGTTCCGGGCCGTAAGAAATAGCCGTCTCAAGATCCTCAACGATTCTTCCCCGGTCAAGTTGGTAATCGAAGATCAAGTCTACGTCTACAAAATCAAAGCCCGCCGAAGTAGTCTCGGCTATCGAATTATGCGAAACGCTGGAATCCTGTCTCCTTCGCCCCATAGAGTTCAAAGTGAAATCGTCGAAGGATTGTATCCCCAGACTGACGAAGTTAACACCAGTCTCTCTTATTTCTTCAAGCCTCTTGATGGAAACATCTGCCGGGTGGATTTCAAGAGCGATTTCGCCATTCGCCATTTCCCTGAAATGAGAGACGACTCCCCTTAGAAGGTTCAGGTCATAGGAAGGTGTTCCGCCTCCTATGTATATGGAACTGAATTGTGCGATTTTTTGGAGATCGGATTCGCGCTTCAAAGTCGTTAGGTATTTGTTTGTCAGTTTAGAGTCGTATTTGATTTTGTTGTAGGGGCAAAAGCTGCAAAACTCCGGGCAAAATGGTATGTGTATATACAGCCCTGGGGATGAATTAAAGCTCAGTGGGCCAGCACCATCCGCGTCCTCTATTATAAACAGCCTTTTGCCAAGTTCCATAACTCTTTCGGTAAGACTCATTTTTTGCCCTCCCGCCGCTCCATTCTAGTACGTAAAGTGTGGTAATATAATATATGTTTTGAGCATATATCTTATTCTATTTGGAGGTGTTACATGAAAAAGGACATAGTGATAGTGGGAGGAGGTCCCGCCGGTATAGTCACGGCGACAACGGCAAAGAAGACATATCCTGACAAGAGTGTAGTGGTAATTAGAAAGGAAAGGGAAGGAGTCGTCCCATGTGGAATTCCATACATATTCCATACTCTTCCGACTGTAGAGGCCAATACCATGCCGATAAAAGGTGCGCAGGATCTGGGAATCGATTTCATTTTTGATGAAGTCGTGGAAATCAGTACTGATTCCAAGAAGGTCAATCTCTCCGGTGGGGAGTCTATCGAATATGAGAAATTGGTTATTGCCACGGGTTCGCAGCCCATATTACCTCCAATAAAGGGCAATGAGCTTTCAGGTGTATTTACTATAGCCAAGGATAAAGAGTATCTGAAGACTGTATATGCTGCTGCAAAATCGGCGAAGCAAGTCGTAGTCGTTGGTGGAGGTTTCATAGGAGTGGAAGTTTCGGACGAGATCCTCTCCGATGGCAAGGAAGTCTACCTTGTCGAGGCCGTTGACCAGATACTCATGGCAGCCTTTGACAGGGAATTTGGAGCCATGGTAAGTGAAAGACTCGAGAAGAAAGGCATGAAGCTACGCACCGGGATGAAGGTCTGTGAGATAAAAGGAGAAGACAAGGTATCCGGAGTTCTACTTGACAACGGCGAAGAGATCGAAGCAGATATGGTGATACTTGCAATAGGTTACAGACCGAACGTGAAGCTTCTGGAAAATATCCGCGTTCACAGGGGTATAACCGGTGGAATATGGGCCGATGAATACATGAGAACCAGTGTTGACGATGTCTTTGCCGCCGGTGACTGCGTCGAACACAAGTGCTTCTTCACCAGAAAACCAAGTAGATTAATGCTGGCATCTACCGCGGCTTTTGAAGCGAGAGTTGCAGGTTCAAACCTTTTCAGCCTCAAGATGGTTAGGGAGAATCACGGAAATCTTGGAGTGTTCTCTACTTCAGTGGCCGATTTAACGGTCGCCGCCGCGGGACTCACGGAGTGTACGGCAAAGATGGAGAACTTTGATTACGTGGTTGGCGTTGCAAAGGGAATAGATAGACATCCCGGTTCGCTTCCCGACAAGTCGGAAATTTTCGTCAAGATGATCTTCTCCAAGGAGAGCGGAATTCTTCTTGGCGCGCAGATGGCGGGCGGAAAGAGTGTTGGAGAGATGGTCAATATTATCGGTCTCGGTCTACAGAAAGGAATAACCGTGAACGATTTCCTCACGATGCAGATCGGTTCCCATCCACTGCTTACTGCCGCCCCTACTACCTATCCGTTGACTCTTGCAGCTGAAAACGCTCTAATGAGCTTGAGAAAGGAATAAGAAACACTACAAATAGAAGAAGCTACCCAGAGGGTAGCTTCTTTTTATGTTGAGTGATGTTACTTTGCTTTCCCCTGATTCGCAACTGCCTGCTGTGCCTTTGCGATTTCTTCCGGATCACCCAGATAATAATGCTTTATTGGTTTTAGATCGTCATTAAGTTCGTAAACTAGAGGTATTCCAGTTGGAATGTTCAATCCTACGATCTCGTCGTCGGGAATATTGTCCAGATATTTGACCAGTGCCCGAAGGCTGTTTCCGTGGGCTACAATCAGCACTTTCTTTCCAGACTTTATCTCCGAGGATATCTCATTCTTCCATAGTGGCAGGAATCGCGCCACCGTGTCTTTGAGGCACTCCGTTCTGGGGAGCTCGTCATCCGAGAGAGTCTTGTACTTGGGGTCATGTCCCGGGAATCTTTCATCGCTCTCTTCAAGTGCAGGCGGTCTGATGTCGTAGCTTCTCCTCCAGATCTTCACCTGTTCTTCGCCATGCTTGGCTGCGGTTTCGGCTTTGTTCAAACCCTGAAGGGCGCCGTAGTGCCTCTCGTTAAGTCTCCAGTCTCTAATCACCGGAATCCACATGAGATCCATCTCATCCATTATGTACCATAACGTTCTTATCGCTCTCTTAAGAACGGAAGTGTATGCTAGATCGAAGTCGTATCCTTCGGCTTTCAATATCTCGCCAGCTTTCTTCGCTTCCTCACGGCCCTTTTCGGAAAGGTCAACATCGGTCCAGCCAGTGAAGCGGTTCTCTTTGTTCCAGGTGCTTTCTCCGTGTCTTACAAGTACGAGTTTGGTCATATTACTCCTCCTTCCACATATCTTCTACATTATAAACTATTCCTCAAATTGGGGCAGATCGGTCTTTCTTTCGAAATAGTCTGTAGTCTTACTTTCTGTTCTTTGTCATCCATTCAACTGCGAAATCAACCAGTTCTACTTGAGGGAGAAGAGTTGATTCGGCGTACCCGATCATTCCCTTGTTTACCTTTGAGGGGAAATCTCTCTCGAAGTCGCTTCCTATGATATAAAAGTCGTCTGAATCAAGGTCGAAATCGTTGAACTCTTTCCAGACTCTCCTTCCGTTTTCCATAATCGGGGCTCCATCTTTGCACTTCTTTCTGGAGGGAAAGTCGGCCCGGTATTCTGCCAGATGCAATGAACTGTTGTTCGAATGACCGACACCCATAAGCAGTATGTGAGCATTCAGGTCGTATAGTCTGGCAAGGGGCGATCCTTCACCCATGCCGAACTCCAGTTCGTGGCTATCTACAATGTAAGAGACCTTCTTTCCCCTGGCGGCAAATGAGACCTGAGGATGGTCGCTTCTCACAACACCTTTCATCTTTCTGAAAGTCTCTGAAATGACTCCCATCCCTCTTGTCGGAGTCTCCGCTCTGTTGAAGGGAGGCATTGTTCTTCTGATCGTGTCAAACCAGGTCGCCGGAACAGGAGGATTCGACCAGTTTGAGGGCTCGCTGAGATCTCCCGAATGAGCAGGCATTACTAGTGTTCCTTCCTCATCAAGTACTGCTTCAAGCGCCCTAATCACTGTAATGGCTCCTCCGCATACCCAGCCTAGACTGCTTAGTGAAGAGTGAACTAGCAGTACCATTCCTTTCCTTACTCCGAGATGCTTGAGATCAGAAATCATCCTCTTCGTAGTTAGAGGCCCGTTCTTGCTAAGAGCAATTGCATCAGCTTCACTCATGTTTGACTCCTCAATGATCCTACTTGATAGAAGAATCATTCGGCGATTAACCAGTAGACTTCTACTTCAGCAAGACGTCTGTCTGCAGAGGGATCTTCGAAGACAACTTTGAGAGAGTACTCCCCTTCTTCTTCGAAGGTCATTTCATTTCTTGTCTTTTGCCAGTCTTCTGCAAACCGCTGGATTTCCTCTTCGCCTTTTTCCAGTAAGAGATACACGTTATTGTTCTTCAACACTTTTATGTTCAGTCTCACTCTCAGTTGCTGGCCAGGTTGAATAATGAACTTGGCAAAGGTTTCACCGGAGTCTCTGGCATACAGGGTTGTGCTCTCAAAGCCGGAGGATCCTGCAAGGAACAGTGTGAGAACGACTAGCCCGAGTATCCCGGCAAATGTCAGATAGCGTCCCGCGACAACAAGTCTCAAAGTAAATACCTCCGTAAGAGTTTTTGTAAGTAGATTATAACCGAATCCAGTGCTGGCGTCGATCTTAAGCCAGTAATAGAATAGTTCGAACAAGACAGTAATGCAGAAAACGAGGCCGATTCAGGTAGATGTATAATTGAGATGGGACATTCATCCGACAACTTGTCGATATGGAGTCTGGTTTCATGTGATCTAGTATGAAATCACTATCTTGATTTGGATTTAGGCGTGAGAGACTATATTATTGTGATATAGAACGGTGAAAGGGGGTAAACCGCCTTGAAGATAATTATCTTTGGTGGCACCGGAAGAGTAGGGAGGGTCATACTTGATAGGGCCTTGAACGATAATCACATAGTCACAATATTTGTTGGCAACGTCTCGAAATTGACTGTTAGAAAGGAAAACCTCAGGATTTTCCAGGGCGATGTCTTCAATAGCCAGAGCGTGAGAGATGCAATAAGAGGGCAAGATGCGATTGTCAGCGCTTTAGGCCCGGATAATTCGGGAAGCGTGAACGATACTCTGGCAGTCGCTATGAGAAACATAGTGAATGCCGCCAGGGATACCGAAGTGAGTAAGCTCGTTACGATCGCGAACTCGGGTATTCTTCAGCTATCGCCGAGAGAACTCAGGCTTGATTCCCCCAACTATCCGCAATATCTCAAGAAATCTTCAAGAGAATTCATGGATGCGTTCGAAATTCTCAAGGCTTCGGAGCTTGATTGGGTCGTTGTGTGCCCGCCATTTATGTCCTTTTCAGAAGGCAACCAGAGTTACAGAGTTTCGGCCGACTTCCTTCCAGAAAACGGAGAGAAGATTTCGATTCAGGACGTTGCCGAGTTTGCTTACAAGCAATTGTTCACGTCCGAATACACTCAGAAGAGAGTTGGCATTGCCTACTAACCTCGAAAGAACTCGAAAGGTGAAGTTCCCGATCCTGAAATACGTGTGAATAGACTGGAGGCACTTACGAATGGTGTGTTTGCCATCGCAATGACTGTTCTCGTGCTTTCTCTCGGGGTCCCGGTAAAGGATAAGATTGCAGATCAGGGCGCTCAGTAAGGCACGTATTGAGCAAGAACTACGACTTTCTGAGTTACTTCATCTCCTTTTTCGTGATCGGATCGATCTGGATCTCCACAGTTGGAAGGACAGATATTTTGAAGAAGACTGATTACCGGCATCTTTGGTTGAACTTACTCAGTCTCTTCTTCGTTACAACAGTACCTTTCACTACCGCACTTCTTGGGGATTATGGTGAATTTGAGTTTGCAGAGCTGCTGTTTCATCTGAAAATCCCGATTCTTGAGATTATCGCACTTGTTCAATGGCATTATCTGATGAAAAACACCGGTCTGATTCGCAATGAGGTCCTGGAGAGCCTTGATATGCATTACTACAGAAAGATCTATGTTTCAGCGTATTCATCCCGCTTTTTGGAATCGCGATTTTCATTCTGACACCCATATGGAGCAACCTTGTATATCTCATCATATTTCTCAGGGTGCTCTTTATACTCAGGTAATACTTAATTATGGTTTTGATTGCTAGAATATATCTATAATCTAGGGGGCGATCGAGATATTGTTCACTATCATTCGTTTTGTTGTTGCTGTTCTTACGGCAGTCACCGGTGTATATATAGTGTTGAAACCGGAATCCTACGCCAAGCTGGCCGAGTTTTCGGCCGGTAATGCCAGAGGAAAAACGGAAGTGAAGGCTATCATGGGGGGCACGTTTATAGGGCTTGGGGTTGCTCCGATAGTTCTCTTGGGTGCGCAGATTTCATTCCTTTTTCTGGGGATTGTTTATCTGTTTATCGCCGCAACGCGTATAATGTCCATATTTGTGGATAAGTCTTTGACGTTCACTAATCTGATTACTCTTCTCGTTGAAATAGCATTTGGTCTAATTATGGTACTCCCTATTTGAAAGAAAAGAAACCGACTTAGGTCGGTTTTTTTATACGAGGTACTTCTACCCCTGAGAAGATCATGAAAGAAATGGAGGAAAGGGAATTGAGAGAGGAAGATCTTAAGAAGGCAATAGAGGAAGCATGGGCAAAACGCCTTCAGCTCCCGGTCGATAGATTTGTCTCGAAAGAGCGGTTTCTCATGGCAGATGAGGCCAAGAAAGGGAAGGGCGAGCTCAGTCATCTGAGTTTTGAAAAGCGAACGGTAATTCTTTATGACCCCGAGCTCGAAACAGTTGTAAAATCTGCTCTTGAAGAAGAGGATAGAGAGAAGTTGGCTCTTGCGAAGTTGCTTCACGAGTCTTTTTCTCTTTGGAAAAAGACATCCATCAAGTACCTTAACCCTTCGAATTACGTTCCTTACGACCCACCAATGGATTTCGTTGTCAGAAGACTAAATCAGGGCGACAGGACTGCTTTCTATCGGTTCAGAAACCAGTGTACAAGGGAGGATCTCGCCGAAGGGTTTGTCGAGCTCGACCACGTAGTTGTTTTTGGAGCCTTTTATGAAGAGGAGATCGTGGCGGTCTCAAGCATTATTGAATGGGATAGCATTGCAGATATTGGCATAATAACTATGCCTGATTTCAGAGAGCTTGGCCTGGGAAAGGCAATCGGTTCAAGGGCAAGCGAGTGGGCAATCGTGAATAAGAAACTGATTCAGTACAGACATGACGTATTGAACTACGGATCGCTGAAAGTTTCTCGTGCTCTGGGATTCAGAGAGTATATACTCGAGCAAGAATACACCTATATTGGATGATCACCTTATCGGAAGAGAAATGCATCTGTTTCTTCAAGTCAAGAATGTATCTCTCTGAGATTGTAACTAGTGCGTAAGAATCAATTCAGTTTGTCGAGCGATTTTTGTCTCTTTTGATTTGACATGGTGAGCCACAAAAGTGTAGAATCCTTTCATAAATAGCGGGGAGATGAATTGATGATAGACTTCAGATTTTCCTGGATAAATGCATATTATTATTATAACAACAGAAGCATTTGCTTGTGAGTGATAACTCCGGGTAAGTGCTTCTTGCATTTACTCCGGATGAAAGAAAAGAAAGGGTCTCCAATCCGGAGACCCTTTTCTTTTTCAGACAGGAAGGCGGGGTGGTGAAATGGTAGTCGTTCTTAAGAGAGGTACTGGTGAAGAGGAGATTAAGCAAGTAGAGTCTCTTTCAGAGAGTCTGAATCTGAGCTGTCATGTTTCCATGGGGATGGAGAGAGTAGTGATCGGTGTCATCGGTGACGACCGTTATATGTCAGTTGAACGATTTGAGGCTCTTGAGTGCGTCGAACAAGTTGTTCGAGTTCTCAAGCCGTTTAAGCTTGTTTCCAGGGAGTTTCACAGCGAAGATATCTCTGTAGACATTGGCAATGTCTCGATAGGAGGAGGGAAGTTCGTAGTGATGGCCGGTCCGTGCGCGGTCGAGGATAGGCCTATGATAGAAGAGATCGCCGCCTTCCTTTCTGAAATGGGAGTGAAAGTGATTAGAGGAGGGGCTTTCAAGCCAAGAACCTCTCCATACTCTTTTCAAGGTCTTGGAGAAGTAGGTCTGAGATATTTGAGAGAAGCTGCGGATCGGTATGGCCTCAAGACGGTGACCGAGGTAACTGGCGAAGGGACACTTGAGGCCGTCTATGAAATGAGTGACATACTGCAAATTGGGGCAAGAAATTCACAGAACTTCCAGCTTATTCAGAAGGTTGCCGAAAAGGGAAAGCCTATTCTTCTGAAGAAGGGCTTCATGAATACGGTTGAAGAACTTCTTCTTTCTGCGGAGTATATTGCCTCCAAGGGAAACATGTCGATAATACTTTGTGAAAGGGGAATCAGAACCTTTGAGACGGCCACGAGGAACACGCTTGATATTTCTGCCGTGCCGCTAATCAAACTTCAATCTCCACTTCCGATTATCGTTGATCCAAGCCACGCAGCAGGGAGGAGAGACTTGATAATACCACTTTCAAGAGCTGCTCTGGCGGCCGGAGCTAACGGTATCGAAGTTGAAATTCATCCCAGGCCGGAGATGGCTCTTTCCGACAGCAAGCAAAGCCTAAGCTTTGGCGAATTTGAGAAACTAATGGATAGCCTTGGAGCGCTGGCCGATTCTGCTGAGCTCCTGCTTACATGATTGGCAGGGAGGACAAAATGAGATTGCTGCCTTCAAAGAAAGTTGCCGGTGAAATAGCCGTGCCTCCTGATAAATCAATCTCCCATAGGGCACTAATGATGTGTTCGATGTGCAGTGGCGTAAGTGTCGTCCATAACCTGCTTGAAAGCGAGGATACTCTAAGGACTTTCAGGATTATCAGCGAACTTGGAGGAGGTTTCAACGGAGATTTCGACAGACTTGAAATATCTCAGGCGTCGTGGAAAGAGTCGTCTGAGCCGCTTTATTGCGGGAATTCCGGAACTACTGCAAGACTGATGGCCGGAGTTCTTGCGGGCAAGAGAGGAACTCACATCCTTTTCGGCGATGAATCCCTATCGGTGAGACCCATGAGGAGAGTAATCGCCCCGCTGAAAGAGATGGGGGCAAGGATATCGGCGAGGCAAGAAGATTCGCTTCTTCCAATGTGCATAGCCGGCGGAGAACTGAATGGGTACGATCATTCTCTTTCAGTGGCAAGTGCTCAGGTAAAGAGCGCGATCTTGCTGGCAGGCATTCAAGCAGAAGGAGTCACAACTGTTACGGAGCCTCACTGCAGCAGAGATCACACAGAGAGGTTGCTTCAATCCATGGGCGCCAGAATAAGTGTGAATGAGAAGAGGGTTGAAGTGGAAAGGAGCGAGCTTCTACCGGTTCGATTTTCGATACCCGGGGACATCTCTTCGGCCGCCTTTCTGATAGCTCTGGCGGTTCTTCATGAAAACGGCAAGCTGACGATTCGAAATGTCGGATTGAATGGAGGGAGGACTGGATTCCTAAGACTTCTCATAAGTATGGGTGCAGACATCGAGCTGGAGGTTGAAGAGAGCTCTCCAGAACCAGTGGGCACAATCGTGGCCAGGCCTTCCCGACTCAGAGGTGTGGAAGTTGGAAGCGCTTTGATTCCTTCAATGATAGATGAGCTTCCGCTGATAGCGCTTGCAGGAGCTTTTGCAGAGGGCACAACGACTGTCAGAGGGGCCGGGGAGTTGAGAAAGAAAGAGTCGGACAGGATATCCGTTACCGTTCAAAACTTCAGAAGAATTGGCGTAGAGATACATGAATATGAAGATGGTTTTAGCATTGAAGGCCCTCAAAGAATAATGGGAGGCAAGGTTGATTCCTATGGGGATCACAGAATCGCGATGCTTTTTTCAATAGCGGGTTTGCTGAGCGAGGAAGGAGTAGAGATAACCAACACAGAAGCGGTTGGTGTGTCCTTCCCCGGGTTCTTCCAGACGCTCGAGGAGGTCTGTCGATGAGGTTATGCATAATAGGACATCCAATTTCGCACAGCATGTCACCAACCATATACAGCCGTTTTTTCGAGGCCATGAACATCGATGCAACCTACGAAGCAGTTGACATCGACCCCAATGAGTTTTCCACGAAGATAGTCTCGATCATTCAGCACTTCGATGGGTTCAACGTTACGATTCCCTTCAAAGAGAGAATTGTTCCGCACATTGTCTGTCAAGTAGAACCTCCGCTCCTTGCAGTGAACTGCATCTTCCAAGGAAGGGGGTACAACACCGACTGGATTGGTTTTGGAAAGCCTCTGCAGAGGAGACCGATAGAGGAGCCGGTAATGATTATCGGAGCCGGGGGAGCGGCGAGAGCCGTGATTTTCTATTTGAAAAGGGTAGGCGTGAAGAACATACAAATAGTCAATAGAACACTTTCAACGGCAGAGAAAATCAAAGAAGAGTTCGAAGTATCCGGGAATCTGGAAGTCAACGTCTTTCCCTTGGAAGCCATAAGAGAAGTTGCAGCAAAGAGCAAGAGCATAGTAAACGCCTCTTCTCTGGGAATGAATGGAGAGGATACGGGGATCACTGCTCAAGAGCTTTCCGGTAAGAGCCTCGTATACGATCTCATCTACTGGAAGACGCCCTTGATCGAGTCTTCCCGCCGCTGTGAAGTGAAAACTGTTCTTGACGGAAGGCACATGTTGCTTCATCAGGCAATGGAGAACCTCAGAATTTGGGGAGTGCCTTCAGGCGAAAGCTTCGAAAAAACGTTTTGGGAAGTGATGAAGTGAAGTTCACAGTTGTCGGAGACTCTCATGGTAGCGGGGTTTTTGGACTCATTGAAGAACTGCCCTCAGGTGTTTCTCTTTCGATCGATAACATAAACCAGCAGCTCCTACGCAGACAGACGGGCTACGGTCGGGGGGAAAGGATGGAACGCGAGCAGGATAAAGCAGTAGTCAGGTCTGGTCTGTGGAGGGGAGTTACGACTGGAGCCCCGCTCTTAATTGAGATCCCTAATAAGGTTTCCAGTGCAGAGAAGAGTGTGAGAAGTATCCCGAGACCCGGCCATTCAGATTATGCTGCCTGGACAAGATACAAACTGAATGATCTCGCGGTTTATGCAGAGAGAAGCAGTGCGAGATGGACAGCAGCTGCAACGGCTGTTGGATCGGTTGCATCGCAGATTCTTCATGAATTGGGCATCACTTTGTGCAGTTCAGTAATAGCTATCGGGAATGTAAGTTGCGGACTGCCCTCAGAGAGCGGCTGGATTTCAAGAAGAGATGCGTCTCCGGTATTCTGCCACGACAAGGAAGCTTCTCAAAAAATGGTCGAAGAGATAGAGGATTCAATCAAAGCGGGAGATACACTCGGCGGGAGATTTGTGGTTATCGCCGATGGAGTTCCGACGGGAACCGGAGGATACGGGACTCTCTTTGAAAGGCTTGATTCGAGGATCGGCGAGTACTTTATGGCGATTCCTTCTGTCAAAGGAGTCTTCATTGGAAATCCGGACGTGAGACTTAGGGGTAGTGCGTATCACGACAAACTGTTCGTTGAGAAAGGCATGATCGTGAGGAAGTCAAACAATGCCGGTGGTATTGAGGGTGGAATATCGAATGGCGAGCAGATCGTCGTTGAGGCAAGCGTAAAGCCGATTCCTTCGTTGAGAAAGGGAATTTCTTCTGTTGACCTGAGCAAAATGAATGAAACGGCAGCTCCTTATGTGCGCGCCGATACGACGGCAGTTCCAGCGGCTTCGGTAGTAGGCGAGTCGATGCTTGCGCTCTTGTTGCTTGAAGCGATTCTTGAGAGGTTTGGAAACGGGGATTTTCGCTCGATAAAAAGGAGGGTGACGGATGAGAGTCTTCCTTATTGGAATGATGGGCTCGGGGAAAAGCACTATAGGTAGAATTCTATCTTCAGTTCTAGACAAGGAATTCATAGATATGGATTTAGAGATCGAGAGAGCTAGAGGAACTAGCATAAGTGAGATTTTTGAGAAAGAAGGCGAGGAAGAATTCAGAAGACTGGAAAAGAACCTTCTGAAGAAACTCGTCCACAGGGACGAGATTGTGGTATCGACTGGAGGAGGTATCATACTGGACAAGGAAAACCGCCAGATCTTGAAGGGAGAGAATGCCGTCTATCTTAGGCTTCCTCCGGCCGATCTTTACAGGAGAGTCACTGTCAATGGAAGACCACTGCTCAAGGAAGGTAAGGAGAGTATCTTCAGGATTTGGGAAGAGCGAAGGGAGCTATACGAGCAGTTTCCGTCTGTTGAAACTTCCAGTCAGTCCCGGTGGGAAACCGTTGCCGCGATATCCATGAAGATAGCTTCCGGAGAAAGCAAAGTGCTCAATAGCAGCTCACATCCAGTGTCCATATCACCTGGAGGATTCAAGTCAATAGGTAGAATGCCGAACGCGGTGGTGTCTAGAAGAGTTGAAAGGATCTTTTCCGAGTGGATCCCTTCTTCGGCTCTATCCATTGACGACGGTGAAGAAGCAAAGGGATTTCACACTCTCTTTCAAGTCTATGAGTACCTCATGGATCGAGGGCTTTCGAGAAGCGATGTCTTGGTTGGCGCGGGGGGAGGAACGGTGACGGATCTAGTGGGATTCGCTTCCTCCACATTCAAACGCGGTATCCCCTTAGTTCAGTATCCGACGACTCTGCTTGCACAAGTAGATGCTTCTATTGGTGGGAAGAATGGTCTGAACTTCAAAGGGTGCAAGAACGTTGTCGGTAACTTCTACATGCCTTCTGAGACAATAATCGATCCGGTTGTAACGCTTTCGATGGACGAAGGACGGTTCGAGGAGGGCCTCGTTGAGGCCTTCAAGATATTCCTTATAACTGGTCAGTACTATGAGAAGTTCAAGAAGCTGTGCGGTAAATTGAAGGAAAGAAATCTTGCCGCGCTGAGTGAGATGCTGGAAGAAGCGGTGAAGCAAAAGGATAGGATAGTCTCGATGGACATTCGTGAAACAGGATTAAGGAAGGTCCTGAATCTTGGTCACACACTAGGACATCTCTACGAGCCATTATCGGGAGTATCACACGGTATGGCCGTGGCCTGGGGGCTGGAACGGGAGATGCATTATTTCGCGGGGCTGGGTGTTATAGATGAACTGTTGTACAGAGATGTCTCGGATACGCTCTCAGAGATCGTTGGCCTCGATTTTCCGCAACTGCCTGTCGAGGAGGCTCTTAGGCTGCTTAGAAACGACAAGAAAGCAGTTGACTCTGAGAGTGCGGAGATAGAGATTCCTGTGGTCAAGAGACCCGGGGAGTTCGAGTTCTTGAAAGTAAGACTGGATGATTTGCTGGCGGTGGTTGTATGAAGATACTCGTATTGAATGGACCAAACCTTAATATGCTCGGCTCGAGGGAGAAGAGTATCTACGGCGGTTTCACCTACGACGAACTGCGCGAGGCAATAGAAAGGAAATGCCTAGAGAAAGGGGTGGTGGCCGATCTCTTCCAGTCTAACCACGAAGGAGATCTAGTCGATAGAATCCAGCGTATAGACTATGATGCAGTCGTAATAAATGCAGGTGCTCTAACTCATTACAGCTACTCGCTTAGAGATGCTCTTGAGCTTTTCAAGGGTCTAAAGATCGAAGTGCATATTTCAAACATCTTCGCTAGAGAAGAGTTCAGAAGCCGCTCAGTGATTTCCCCCGTATGCAAAGGCACAATCGCGGGACTTGGACTGCAGGGATACCTGCTGGCCATAGAATATGCGGTTTCAAATCTACACTCGTCTTCGGATCGGGAGGCGGTTGAATGAAGGCTATTAGGGGTGCAACATCTATAGAGTCAGATAATCCCGAAGAGATCGGAAGTTGTGTTATAGAACTAATGGAGGAGATTTTCAGAAGGAACGAGATCGGTGAACTGCACTCCGTGATATTTACCGTTACAAGCGATATAACTTCGTACAATCCGGCGACTGCCTTCAGGAAGGCATTTAACCAGAGTGATGTCGCGTTGCTGTGCCTCTATGAAGCCTCTTTCGAGAATTCGGGTGGTGGGATAATCAGGGTGCTGATTCACTGCGAGTCAAAGACGAAGAATTTCGTATATTTGCGTCGGGCGAGGAACTTGCGCCCAGATCAGGTGGAGATTGGTGACTCGAACAAATGAAAATACAGATTATCGGCGCCGGTTCGATTGGGGGTTCGATCGCGATAAGGCTCTCGAAGTGCGGCCACGAAGTTACGGTTTTTGATGAAAGTGTATGCACAACCGAGGCTCTGAAAAGAAAGCATCGAGACATTTCGATATCCCTCAAAATCTGTGAGAGTGCGGATCTAACAATCTTGGCTGTTCCCATGGGTTCAGAAGCTCAACTGCTACAATCAGTTGCCTTCGAAGAGACCGTATTAGATGTTGCAAGCGTTATGCAGCCCTTCCAGTTGATCGCCAGAAAGAGAAAAATCAGGTTCATTAGCGGTCATCCGATGGCTGGTAACGAACACAAGGGTCCGGCCGGTTGGGACGAGTCGATGTTCGATGGCCGCGTCTTTCTGCTTTCTCCCGGGGAGTTTGCTTCCGCAGAGGATCTGAAACGTGTTTTAGAGATTATAGGTGATCTGCGTTCGTCTCCGGAATACCTCTCGCCGGAGAGACACGATTTAATCGTAAGCAGGGTGAGCCAGGCAGCCTACTTTCTCTCTAGAGCTCTACTTAATCTCGGCAGTGATTTCGAGAAGTACACCGGACCGGGCTACGCTTCAACATCCAGACTGGGAAGACAGAACAGGGATATGGTCATCGACATGGCTAGATTCAACGGAAAGAATATCGCTTCCTCGCTTGAGGAAGCGGAAATCTATCTGCGCAAGATCAGGGTCGCGATCGAAAATGAAGATCTGAACGAACTTGAAGAACTGATTTCCGAGTGACTTATCATATGTTGAAAAGAGAACTCGACTCTGCCTATCCGCTTGAATTAACCAGGTCTATATCGAAGGGCTTGGAGGAGATCCCACTGTCGGCAAAAGTCACAAATCTTTCGCCAAAAGCACAAAGTTGTCTATTCCGGAGAGCATAACAACAGATCGAGCTACCGTGCCTAGATTACTGAATCCGTTTTCTACAAAAAAGCTTGCCGGCCCGTTCAGGAATGGACTTACTTCACCGGATAATACCTCTACGCGACTGAACCCGAGCTTTCTGCACTCCTCCAGGACAGACTCGATCAATTCCCCGCGATAGTCGTATCTGGAGTCAGGAGAACTGTAGACGCAGGTAATGAAGGCTGTGGACTGGTCCTTTGAGATTGGGTAAGGGGAATTGAGCGAGGGAATAACTTCAACCAGAGCGACTGGTTTTCCTTCAGCAAACGAAACGAAGCCGAAGACGACTCCATTTCTCCTGGAACGCTCGTACCAGTCGATTTTGCTCTCTGTACCGTCGCCGGTTCCATTGGCGCACACAAGACATGCGTGCCTCAAAGACTCTTTCGAAAGGTGTTCTATACCATCGCTGTTTCCGGGGGGGTTCGTTTCGCTTGCTCGAACGGAGCCACGATTTTCCGACCCGTCAGTACGTCAACTTTGAAACTGGACGAGACCGGCCCCGCAATCTCCGGATCTCCGTGAATAACCGAGAAAGGAAAGAAAATACGGATGTCGACGCTTTCCTACATTAGATTGCATTCGATGAAGTCAAGATCTAGAACCGCCGCGGCCTTTCTAGCTTGCTGCAGTGCTGATGCTTTCCAGGGGCACTGGTTGCCGAAGTAATAGACTCTAAGTGCTCTGTCGGTCATTGACAACCTCGCTATTTCTTCACCAGCGTGTAGACAGTGTTTCCCATTGTCTCATCCTTGAGTATGTAGAAGCCAGCGTTTCTTAACCACTGATCGTACCAGCTCTTCAGGGGCTTGAAATTATATCTTCCTTCTTCATCTAGAAACTCGCCGACAACTACAGGGAGTCCGCTTTTCTTAAGAATGTCGTGCCGCTTCTTGGCCTCTTCTTCTTCACTGATTCCCGTTACGATTAGACCCACACCGCTGGTCTTAACTGACCTGGCGATTCTTAGAAGGGTCTTTGACCATAACTCGGGATGGAGTCTTTGAAGCATCCCAGAAGCGATGAATCCATCAAAGATACCGAGGAAGTTGAAATCGGAAAGGCCCACATTCATAACCCGGATTCCCATTGACTGCCTGACCGCTTGGTTACAGGAAACCCCCACGACTCTAAGTTTCATATCTCTTAGGAGAGGCCAAAAATCTGCAGAGCGGCAGCCGAAGTCTGCGACTATGTTCGACTCTTCGAGAAAACCTACCATCCGTAATACGAAATCCTGCAGTTTTCCTTTGTCTATCTCAATGTCAATAGAAGGTTGCTCTAGCACTCTAGCTCTATGTTGTTCAAGCCAATCTCGTCTTTGCAATCTACTCACCTACTATTAGAGATTGTATCGGAGTATGGAGGATAATCAAACAAAAGTCCTGACTCTAGTTGTCAGAAATGGTAATTCATCTTCACTGCTTCAGTCTTCGACTCTCCAAATCTATAGGCTATTTCTGCTACAAAAGTGAGCGATGCGTCTCTATCGGCCTCGTAGTAGACTGTTTTTGCTAATTCCTGCGAATTATTGTCTAATGGTAGGAAGAGAGTCTCTCTCGAATCCTCTCCTCCAACAACCTTTATCACCGCTTCAGAAATTCTAAGTTCTTCATCTCTACAATACTGTGTGTACAGATCAATTGAGTAGTGGATCTTGTCTGTTTCAAGAAGCCATGAGTGTCCAAGCAATTGATAGTGCTGAATGTTGTATAGATCGAGAGAAATGGCAATTTTTTTGCTCAATGTCTCTTTGTCGCCATCTCTTACTCTAACCTGACAGTAATAGGTCTCTTCAGGCAACAGCTCGATCAAGGCAGTGAAGACACCGTTCTCCGATTTGAGTCCATAAGAACGTACCTCTGCATCTTCATCGATTACATTCAGAAATAGTTTACTTCCTTCTGTGAATTCAGAAAGAGTTACAGAGGCCTTAAGTACAACTTTTTCAAGAGAAGTTGTAGGTCTGGTGAAGTGCACCGACTTGATAATGTCGTCGGATTTCTCGATTTGGTTTCGAATATCGTTAACAACGGAATCAAGAGATGCAACTCTCGATCTGAGAGTAAAAAGGTCGGTGCGAACTTTCGAAATCTCTTCCAAGAGCTTGTTTGACTTAAAAACGGTTGTTGCGAGATTAACGATTGCAGCCACCGAAATCAATACAACCAATAACCAGGCGATGCCCCTACTCATAACATCCTTTCCTACTAAGTATTCACCCCGGCAATTTGAATAATATCACGATTTTCGTCTTCGCTCAAACACAATGGAATTCGATGCAATATAATTTACTAAGAGGGAGGTCTGAAGATGATTGTTGATAACGTGAAAAGACTGAGAAGAGAAGTACCTGATTATGTGACCATCGTAGCCGCATCGAAAACGAGGACTGCTTCAGAGATTCTAGAGCTTCTGGATAGCGGTTTGAGGGATGTCGGTGAGAACTACGTTCAGGAGGCTCAAGAGAAATTTGAGGTGATCGGCAGCAAAGCCAGATGGCACTGTATAGGTCACCTGCAGCGAAACAAAGTCAAGAAGGCCGTTGAGATATTTGACCTGATCCAGACTGTGGATTCCCTGAAACTGGCCGAGGAAATAGATAAGCGATGCGCTTTCATAAACAGGAGAATGCCGATAATGATAGAAGTTAACAGCGGCAGGGAGGAAAAAAAGGCCGGGGTCTTTCCCGAGAATGTCTTTGAACTTATTGAATCGATTTCATCCCTCGAGAATATTTCTGTAGTCGGTCTGATGACTATGGGGCCGTTAACCGATGATCAGGAAGAAATCAGACCTTACTTAAGACTAACTAGAGAGTTGTTTGAAGAGATCTCCATGCAGAAGATCGAGAGAGTTCAGATGCGTTACCTTTCTATGGGGATGTCCGGCTCATACAAGGTTGCGATTGAGGAAGGATCCAATATGGTGAGACTTGGCACGATAATCTTCGGCGAAAGACAGTAGGACGAGCGCTCCGCAAGGGTACCGAGTAAGCATACTCGGTCGATCTTCGAACAGTTGCTTAGGGTCAAGAGTCCCTATATCGATTGAGTTGTGTCCAACGATTTCACGAATTGCCTAACTTCGAGATTCGTTGCTGCCGGAAAGCAACTCCAATCCAATCCTCATTCTCTTGGTGTCAACTTCAAGCACTCTAACTTTCACGATCTGGCCGACGCTCAAGACTTCAAGTGGATCCCTAACTCTTCTTCCCATCTTGCTTTTGTGAATCAGACCGTCCTGTTTGACTCCAATGTCTACGAAGGCGCCGAAATCTACGACGTTGCGGACGGTTCCTTCAAGTTCCATGTCTTTAGACAGGTCTTCCATCGAAAGCACGTCGGTCCTCAGAATCGGTTTCTCCAGCTCCTCTCTTGGGTCTAAACCGGGCTTTTTCAGCATCCCTATTACTTCTCTCACAGTGATCTGGTTAAAACTGTTTTCCCTTGCCAGAGCTTCGGGATCGATTTGATCAAGCAATTCAGTAATCTCATCTTTTCTGTCGAAGAGCTCTTCCGGGAGCAACTCTACGCTTTCAAGGATGAATCTGGCGATCTCGTAGCTCTCTGGATGGACAGAGGTTCCGTCAAGAGCTTCGGATCCATTGATTATTCTGCAGAATCCCGCCGCCTGCTCGAAGGCCTTTGGACCCAGACCGGAGACTTCCAGGAGCTCCTTCCTGTTCTTGAAAGAACCGTTCTCCGCCCTGTATTTGACGATATTCAGAGCGGCCCGTGAGTTCAGACCGGAAATGTATTTCAATAAGTGCTCCGATGCAGTGTTGAGATTGACTCCTACAAGATTGACAACGGACTCGACCTCTCTGTCGAGGGTCCTCTTCAGTTCTGACTGATTTACATCGTGCTGATACATACCTACTCCAATAGCTTCAGGCGAAATCTTCACATATTCGGCGAGGGGATCTTGAACTCTTCGGGCGATCGATATAGCCCCCCTTGTTGTTACGTCCTCATCCGGGAATTCCTCAATTGCGACTTTTGAAGCCGAATAGACAGATGCGCCCGACTCGGTGACTATCATATACTTGACAGGAAGATTGTGTTCTCTAATCAGCCTGCTCACGAAGAGTTCGGTTTCCCTTGACCCCGTGCCATTACCTATAGATATAAGCTCGACATTCAACGTGTTTATCGCCTGAACAACTTTCATCGATGAACCGACGTAGTCATTCTTTGGAGGGGTGGGAAAGATCACGTCATGATAAAGAAGGGAACCGTCCTTTCCGATGACTGCAAGCTTGCACCCGGTCCTATAACCGGGGTCAACACCCATTACCACCTTCTCGCCGAGAGGAGGCTGAAGAAACAGGTCTCTCAGATTTCTGGCAAATACATGGATTGCCCTGCTTTCTGCTTCTTCTCTTATCAGATTTCTCACTTCTCTTTCTATCGAGGGCATGAGAAGTCTGGAGAAGGAATCGACCGAAGCCTCAATCAACTCTTCATAGTAGGCGAGATAGTCTCTCCATCCCAAGAGATCTCTCAAAGTTGGAAGGATATCGTACGGGAGCTCCAGTTTCAGCGAAATAATCTCCTCACGCTCTCCTCTGAAAAGAGCGAGAATTTGATGGGCTACCAGTCTTGATATTGGCTGAGAGAAGTCGTAGTAATCTCTGTAGACTTCACGCTCATCCTCCTTTTCCGTTCGGGAGCTCTTGATTATCCCCTTCTCCTTAAGTAGACTTCTTAGCTTTTCTCTTACTGCCACTTCCTGAGAGAATTCTTCGGCAAGTATATCTCTGGCTCCTTCGAGTGCATCTTCGAGCTTGAGGATTTCCTGTTCTGCATTTATGAAAGTGAAGACAAAAACCTCATCTTTGATTCTCGAAGATTTAAGGAAATCCGCTAGAGGCTGGAGCCCTTTCTCCCTTGCCTTGTCGGCTCTGGTCTTCTTCTTTGATTTGAAGGGAAGATAGAGGTCCTCAACTAACTGAAGATTCTTTGCTCCTTTGATGCTTGCTTCCAGCTCATCAGTAAGCTTGCCTTTTTCCTCGATTATCCTAAGAACCTCATCTTTTCTGGAACTCAGTTTTTTCGAATACTCGAGAGCATCGGAAATCTCTCTTAACTGTATCTCATTTAACTCTCCAGTCTTTTCCTTTCTGTATCTAGCGATAAATGGAATCGTCTTCCCTTCTTCGAGCAGTTCGACTGCGTTTTCTACTTTCCATCTTGGTAAAGCCAGCGAGTTGGCGATGTCCAATATTATCTCATTCATCCGAAGTAACCTCCAGAACGGTCTTAATTGTCTCAATAGGGAAGGAACCGTAAGCAGTTTCATTCGAGAGGACGACACCTGAAAACCCCTTTCTCTGAACGTCCTTTAAGTGGCACAGTTCACTCCTCGTAGCGAAAGGGTGTTCTACCATGTGCTCCAGAACCTCCCCTGCCATCAGAACCGGCTTGTAAAGATCATTAATATTTGCCGAAAAATAGTCATAGAAGTCTACAAGCCCTCTCGGCCCCAGCTGCGCTCCGAGATCTCCACGGCATAACCAGAGCTCGTCGCTTGAAGCGGAGATTTCCTCGATTTTCGAGAAGGGTAGCTCCCTTTCGATCTTCGATGCCACAGCTCTTCCGGAAAGATCCTTCAGTTCGATTACTTCACTTGGACTTGAGACGAATGAAAGAGCGTATCTTATGAAGTCATATTTCTTAGTAGTCAGCACAATTTCTATGTCTCTCGATGAAAGCTCGATCTGATTTATGGGGTGCGGCGAGATGTTCATTCCTTTGGAAGGTCTTATTGTTCCTCCTCTCAGGACCATAGCTCTTGCGCAATCGGCTTCCGTCTTTAGCACCTGGAGTTCTATTCTGCCATCTTCTATGGAGACTTTAATCCCCGGGGAGAGATATGACAAAGATCTCGGGTCTATCAGTATACCCCTGAGTTCCGAACATTTACTACCCAGAATCACCTGTTCTCCGGCCTTTAGTTCGATTACCCGCTGGCTGCGCGATAGTCTAAGCTTTGCTCCCTGGAGATCAATATACAATGGAAGCGAGCAGTTTTCCTCGTAGTAAGACACGAACTTCTGGAGGTCCTCAAGAGTCACATGTGATGAGTTTATTCTTATCGCCGAAGCCCCGGCCATCTCTACAGACTTGAGGAGTTTCCTGTCACTTATTGTAACAACGATCGAAAACGCTCCCATACTGATCACCTCTACTGAATTATATCAGTAACACCATTTGAGGCCTCTGCCTTTTGAGGAAGATGAAGCTACCGAATCTTTAATAATGATGGCTCTTTCTTACATCAGGTAGGTGGGAAATTGAGGTAGTTATCGGCTATTACGGGATCGTTCAATACGCAAGATATTAGACTAAACAAGTCCTTCCCGAATGCAGCTCTCAAGAGCGCTCACAATCTCGGGATCATATTGGGTGCCCGCCTGGGACTTCAGTTCCTCAAGAGCACCCTTGCAGCTCATTGCATCTCTGTACGGTCTTCGCGACGTCATTGCGTCAAATGAGTCGGCTACAGCTACTATTCTGGCCTCCAGCGATATTTCATCTCCCTTCAATCCGTCGGGATATCCGGAGCCATTTACGCGTTCGTGATGATGTCTGATGATGTCGTGAGTATCTTCTAGAAAGCTGTTTTTTACCATCTGACAGCCAAACACCGGGTGAAGCTTAATTCTCTCGAACTCCTCTTTGGTTAATCTTGAGGGTTTCTTCAGTATCGAGTCCTCGATTTTGATCTTTCCGATGTCGTGGAAAAGGGCTCCCATCGCTATGTTCTCTTGCTTCTCTGGAGGGACGCCTAGCTTTCTTGCTATGGCAAGCGATACATCTCTGACTCTTTTCCCATGTCCGTGGGTGTATGAGTCCTTTATCTCAACTTGAGAAAGAATACTCTTCATCACCGAGATATTCTTGCTGATGTGCTTGAACAAAGGTCTTGAAGAAATATGCAGAAGCTTGACATCCGTTTGGGGTTTCAGCTCAATTGGAGCCTTAAGATTGTGGGCGTAGAAGTAGTCGCCATGGCCAAGATGAACTTCTTCATCGGAGGAGTTGCAGGAAATCTTTCCTTCGATCACATAATAGAATTCAAGAAGATCTCCACCCGCAAAGGTATCCAGAAAAGTGACGACTCCCGACTTGAGTTCATAAACTGAAATCTCTACTCCGTCGCCGTGAGCCAGAAGAGACAGAGAAGAGTTTTTTTGGACAACCGTTTCGATCGCTTCGTTAGATTTGCAGACTTTGAACCCTTCCATTCATTCCCCCAAAAAGAGCATCACAATAAAAACTATAATCTAGTACAGTGTATCACAAAAGACGCATAGTTTGCCTAAAACGAAAAAATGCCGTAGATGACTACGGCATCTAAAGCTCACTTTAACTCGCATGACTTGATTAGTCGTCGATAATCAGTATCGGATCTATTAGAAAGACCTTGTAGCCGAGCTTCACCGGTACATAGTAACAGATGGCTTTGCAACCAAGCTCTTCGATTCTCGCTATCGCATCCTGAGAAATTCTCAGAGCCTTACTGGCGAGTTCATTGCCTAGATTGTCTATTAGGGTTTCATATGCGTTTTGTGACATGCCTCTTTCAGTATAAAGCACCGTGAATTTCTCGGACTTCTCTACCGCCACTTCAATCAGCGACTCAATCTGTTCGTTTGCAGTGTTGGCTATCTCTTGTGCTAGATCAACCGAGGTAGCGATATCCGCAACGGCAAAAACCGAAACAAGAAGAAGCAACAGCATTAAGGCAATTCCTTTTCTCATTGGTGTCCCTCCTCTCAATGTTTTCGAACGTATTAATCATATCATATAATCTATCGATTTCAAATATTCCGATATGCTCAGCATTACTCTCTCGACATCCCCACCTGATTCTTGATCTGCAACCGGCCTGAGATGTGATATTCTCATACTAGCATGTAGTTCGAGAGGTGAGGACTGTGGAGAAATTCTTCGATCTTTCAAGAGCAATTGAACACGGCCAGGCTGTCTATCCAGGCGATGAAGAGACTGAGTTGATCAGATCCAGGGATCTGGCAAAAGATGGGTTCAACAATCACAGGCTGAGAATAAGTATGCACTCGGGAACGCACATTGACGGACCCATGCATTTGACAGAGTCTGACACATATATTGACGAGATTGATATCGGCAGCTTCATCGGAAAAGGTATTTTACTGGACGTGAGGGGCGAAACGGAGATAAGAATGAAGTCGGAGTATGAAAAAGAAGTACCTCTGGAGGCGATAGTCTTGTTCTGGACGGGCCGTGACGTGTTTTTTGGAAGTGAGGATTATTTCGTCAACAACCCCTATCTGACGATGGAGCTCGCCGAGTTTCTGGTTAAGCGGAGAACCCGGCTTGTTGGTTTCGATTCATCCTCTCCTGACAGGTATCCCTTCGATATTCACAGAATTCTATTCAATGGAGGCTGTTTGATCGCAGAAAACCTCACGGGGTTTGAAAGAATCGCGAACTATGAGCATATCAAAGTCTTTGCGATTCCCCTTAAGATCCATGCCGACTCCTCTGTAGCGCGAGTCTTTGCGGTTGCAGAATAAAGGAGGGTAGAGCTTTGAAGATCCAGCAGATTGGCAGCAGGGGAGTTTTGTTTACCTTTCAGGACGGAGACTCCCCGATGACTGGAGAGACATCTGTTTACTTGATAGAAGGCAGATATCGATTCTATTTGTGTGACACGTTTCTGGGGAACAGATCCATGAGTGTTGTCAAGAACTACATCCAGGAGACTCCCAGAAAGGATCTTGTAATCTTCAACTCACATTCGGATTATGACCACATCTGGGGAAACGGAGCATTCGAAGGGTGCGAAATCGTGGCTCATGAATTTGCTAGGAGAAGAATGGAAGAGAGATGGGATTACGATTTCGAAAATCTAGAGAGATTTCAAGACGGAGAAGTTTTGAAAAGACTTCCCGGCATTACCTTCAGCGATAGACTAGTCTTTGAAGATGACGACATAGAGTTTCGTTATATGCCCGGGCATACGCTGTGTTCTTCAATATGTCTGGATAGAAGAGAGTCGGTGGTCTTCTTGGGAGATCTTGTGGAAGATCCTCTGCCACTTACTCTTTGGAACGATCTGATCACGTTCATGGAGAGTTTGAAGACTATACTTGAATCGTCATGTCAGACAGTTATTTCCGGACACTCTGGCATCGTCGCTGGGAATCTTATAAGAAGCAATCTAGAGTATCTGAAGGCTCTTTTCCTTGGTGAAGAAATAGACGTTGAAGAAGGCGAAGAGACACATTTGTTCAACACGAAGTATCTCGACTTTCTGCATTATGAAGATATCGCAAGAAAAATGCTTGGCGAGAAGTTTGACTTCGTGCAGTTCAAGAGAGAGTTTTGGCAGATGCTTGGAGTGGAAAGGGAATCTTTGAAATTTGAATCGAGATTGATCCGACAGACTCCTTCTGAAAGACTTGAAGAGATCTGGCCCCAATATGAAGAACTGTTGAATAGCAGGAAAGCTTTGGAATGAAAGAGAGTAGAATACTTAGCAGCATATGAATTCGATGGAGGTGAGAATGTTTGGATTTTCGATTATTCCTTATAATTATTAGGTATCACGGCGGTTGTGGGACTGATTATGTACTTCACGATTGCAAGGTGAAACGAGAGCAAAGGTTAATAAACCAGTAGTGATCTTATATCCCGGACAAGCGAACGCTTTCATGATCTCTTTTCCATGACTGGAATCTTTCGGATGTCTTTGCTTGGTCGTATTAAATTACTGCCCCTCAAACGTTCAAAACGAGTGAAGGGCAGCTTGATCAGATAGTAAAACTACTCTAGAGAGGTATCTCGAATCTGCAGAGTATCCTCTTCATTGATTGCTGAGTTACATCCCTTCCGAGGCTGCATGTATTCGGACGTATGTATCTTCACCCCACACGGCAGAGAAACGATTCTGGGAATAGTAGGTTGCCGCCTGTTGTAGCAACCCGGCCTTACATGGTACCAAGACCTGGACACCGTATTTCTGGGCGAGTTCTCCGATTATCTTGGCTTCACGTGCAAGAACTTCCGTTTCCATGTATGATCTCGCTATGTGCAGCGCCTCCAGAATCCAGTTCTTCTGCTTGTCGTTCAGCATCCTCCATGTAGCCTCGCTAATTACCGGGTTGATCGATTCTATCTGATGTCCGGTGAGTATTACGGTCTTTATCGAATCGATGCATTCTTCAGCTGTAATGCATTCAAGAAGCATCTCAGCACCCTGAACCGCACCACAGCTCATTGCTTCCTTTAAAGTGTTCTGACCCATATAGACGGGAGTTGCACCAAGAGCTTTGCAGGCGTCATATGATCCGGGGTAACAGCTTGAGCAGAGTTTCAGCCCCGCAAGTGCTGAAGACTCTTCCATACTTCCTATGGTTTGGTTCAGAAAGAGCTGATGGCTTCCACAATACCAGTTATCGAGGACTCTTATTCCCGTGGCAGCAACTCTGTCGAAAATCTCTGCCATGATTTCACTATCCGTTGCCCTGTCCATGTGTTCCAGGTCCCCAAAGAGATAAGCGGCTGTGAAAATCGAGAGTTCGGGCAGAAACAGAGAGTCAGATATCGTGCACAGGTTACAATCAAATGCCATCAATTCCGTTCCGTTGATTACACCGGAAAGAAGTTCTTTGGAACTACGGTTATTAGTATGAAAGATCCTGACGTAGATGTCTCCTTTGCTGAGAGTGTTTACGGTGCTTGCGAAGACCTTCATCGCCTTAACTTTCACATCATCCAAGGGAGCGGAGGTAAAGGCGCTTATGAATACGCTGTACTCCTCTTCTTCCTCACATTCACTGTAGAAGCCGTCGACTGCTTCTACGGGTTCAGATTCTTCCTTAGATGAAGAGGCAGAAGATGCAAAATAGTAGAATGAGGGATC